>NZ_JAKEIP010000012.1 GCF_021474425.1 Streptomyces muensis
CCTCAGCCCCGTCCGCCGCCCCGGGAGGTGGCCCCGCTGCACACCCCGCTCTCCGTCGTCTTCGCGCTCTGCGCTGCCCTCAGCAACGCCGTCGCGACGGTGCTCCAGCGCAAGGCGGCGCTCACCGTGCCGCGCTCCGCGGGGCTGCGGGCCGGGCTGATGCTCGACCTGTTGCGACGGCCCGTGTGGCTGGTCGGCATCCTCGCGGTGATCGCCGCCGCCGTCTGCCAGGCGCTGGCGCTCGCCACCGGGCCGCTGACCATCGTGCAGCCGTTGTTCGTGCTGGAGCTGCCGCTCACCCTGATCGTCGCCTCGCTGCTGATGCACCGGCATCTGCCGGGCACGGGCTGGCTGGCGGTGACGGTGGTGGTGGCGGGGCTGGCGGTCGCGCTGTTCGCCGCGTCCCCCACCGGTAATCGCACCCATGTGGCGCTGGACCGCTGGATTCCCGCGCTCGCCGTGTGCATGGGGCTGGTCGTCGCCCTCGCCCTGGCCGCCCTGCGGCGCCCCGAAGGCCGCGCCCGGGCGGCGTGTCTGGGTGCCGCTACGGCGATCAGCTACGCGGTGACCGCGGCGTTGATGAAGGCCGCCACGCACATCCTTCAGGAGCAGGGGCTCGCGGGGTTCTTCTCCGCCTGGCAGACGTACGCGTTCGCCGCGACCGGCGTGTGCGCGCTGTTCCTGCTGGAGAACGCGATGCAGGCCGGCCCGCTGGTCGCCTCGCAGCCGGCGCTCACCCTGGGCGACGCGCTGGTGAGCCTCGCCCTCGGCATCACCCTGTACGAGGAGGAGATCCGTTCGGGGTGGTGGCTGGTGCCGCAGTTGTTCGGTGTGGCGCTGATCGCCGTCGGGGTGCTCGCCCTGTCGCGGATCCCGCTCACTCAGGCGCTGGTGGCGCCCGAGGAGGAGCCCCGGGAGGGGTAGCCGGTGCCGGCGTGACGTGACGCGATGTCCTAGCCCACCCGGGTCCTCTGCACCGCCGGGACGCCGTCGCGGCGGTGCGTCCCGTGGCCGCCGCCCCTTCGATGGGCCATGTTGCTGACGGTCGAGCCGATCGGCACCGGGCGGATGCGAAGGAGGCCCCGCGGTGGGTGAGCTGTACATCGACGGCGAATGGACACCGGCGGTGGCGGGTGGGCGGCGGGAGGTGGTCAACCCGTACGACGCCTCGGTGGTCACCAGCGTCGACGAGGCCGACGCCGCCGATGTGGACCGCGCTGTGCGTGCCGCGCGGCGTGCCTTCGTCGAGGAGGACTGGGCGAACGCTCCCTCCCGTCGCCGTGCCGACCTGCTGCTGCGCGTCCGGGACCTGCTGCTGCGGGACCGGGAGGACATCGCCCGCACCGAGACCCTCGACACCGGGAAGACGCTGACCGAGGCCCGTATCGACGTGGAGGACGTGGCGAACGCGTTCCGTTACTTCGCCGAGCTCGTGGGCAAGGACGGCGGCCGGGTCGTGGACGTGGGGCCGGACGTCCTCAGCCGGGTCGTCTACCAGCCGGTCGGCGTGTGCGCGCTCATCGCGCCCTGGAACTACCCGCTGCTGCAGGCCTCCTGGAAGGTCGCCCCGGCGCTCGCGGCCGGCAACACCTTCGTCCTCAAGCCGAGCGAGACGACCCCGCTCACCACGATCGCCATGATCCGGCTCATCGAGGAGGCCGGCGCACCGCCCGGCGTCGCCAACCTGGTGCTGGGCTCCGGGGCGACCGTCGGCGCGGCCCTGACCAGCCATCCCGAGGTCGACCTGGTGTCCTTCACGGGCGGTCTGCACACCGGGCGCGCCATCATGGCCAGCGCCTCCGAGGGACCGCGGAACATCGCCCTGGAACTCGGCGGCAAGAACCCCAACATCGTGTTCGCGGACGCCGACTTCGAAGCCGCCGTGGACTACGCACTGGACGCCGCCTTCCTGCACTCGGGGCAGGTCTGCTCGGCCGGTTCGCGACTGCTCGTCGAGGACTCCCTGCACGACCGGTTCGTCGAGGCGTACGCCGAGCGCGCCCGGGCGATCCGGCTCGGCAACGGCCTGGAGGAGGGCACGGAGAGCGGTCCGCTCAGCTCCGCCGAGCACCGCGAGAAGGTCGAACGGTACGTCGCCGTCGGCAAGGAGGAGGGCGCCCGGCTCGTCACCGGCGGCACCCGGCCCGACGACCCGGCGCTGAGCCGTGGCTTCTTCCTGCTGCCGACGATCTTCGCCGACTGCGACCGGTCCATGCGCATCGTCCAGGAGGAGGTCTTCGGCCCGGTCGTCACCGTCGAGCGGTTCCGCTCCGAGGACGAGGCGGTGGAACTGGCCAACGACACCCGCTACGGCCTGGCCGGCGGCGTGTGGACGTCCGACGCCGGCCGCGCCCAGCGGGTCGCCCAGCGGCTGCGGCACGGCACCGTGTGGATCAACGACTTCCACCCCTACGTACCGCAGGCCGAGTGGGGCGGGTTCGGCCGCTCCGGCGTCGGGCGCGAGCTCGGTCCGACGGGGCTGCGGGAGTACCAGGAGGCCAAGCACATCTACCAGAACCTCTCCCCCGCCCCCTCCGGCTGGTTCAAGGGCTGACCACAGCCCCCTTCGCGCGCCACAGCGGCGCCGATGAACCCGTGGCGCACCGGCCACCGAAGAAAGGCACCGCATGGCCACCACTGACGCGCACGGCGCCGAGTCCGCCTACGACTACGTCATCGTCGGCGGCGGCACCGCCGGCTGTGTGCTCGCCGCCCGGCTGAGCGAGGACCCCGACTGCCGAGTCTGCGTCGTCGAGGGCGGCCCCAGCGACGTGGGCGACGAACGCATCCTGCGTCTGCGCAACTGGATCAACCTGCTCGGCTCGGAGTTCGACTACGGCTACACCACCGTCGAGCAGCCGCGCAGCAACTCGCACATCCTGCACTCACGCGCCCGTGTGCTCGGCGGCTGCTCCTCGCACAACACGCTGATCAGCTTTCTGCCGCTGCCGCAGGACCTCGACGACTGGGTGAGCCTGGGCTGCTCCGGCTGGGACCCGGCGACGGTCCTGCCCTACCGCGACAGACTGCTCACCGACATCGTCCCGGTGGCCGAGGCGGACCGTAACCCCATCGCCCAGGACTTCGTCACCGCGGCCGCCCGCGCGTTCGGCGTCCCCGTCGTCGACGACTTCAACGCCGAACCCTTCGCCGACGGCGCCGGCTTCTTCTCGCTGGCCTACCAGCCGGAGGGCAACCTGCGCTCCTCCGCGTCCGTCGCCTACCTCCACCCCGTCCTGGACCGTCCCAACCTCACTCTGCTCCTGGAGACCTGGGCGCACGAGTTGCTCACCGACGAAGCGGGGCGGCTGACGCGGGTCGCCGTCCGCGACGCCGACGGACGGCCGGCCACCGTGCGGGCCGAGCGTGAACTGCTGCTGTGCGCGGGCGCCATCGACACCCCGCGCCTGCTGCTGCTCTCCGGCATCGGTCCGGCCGACGAGCTGCGCGGCCTGGGCATCGACGTACGGGCCGACCTGCCCGGCGTGGGCGAGAACCTGCTGGACCACCCCGAGTCCGTGATCGTCTGGGAGACCGCGGGTCCGCTGCCGCCGAACTCCGCGATGGACTCGGACGCCGGCCTGTTCCTGCGCCGCGACAAGGGCCAGCCGCGCCCGGACCTGATGTTCCACTTCTACCAGGTGCCGTTCACCGTCAACACCGAACGTCTGGGCTACCCCGTGCCGCGGTACGGGGTCTGTATGACGCCGAACGTGCCGCGGGCCCGCTCCACCGGCCGGATGTGGCTGCGCAGCGCCGATCCCGCCGAGCAACCCGCCCTGGACTTCCGGTACTTCACCGACCCCGAGGGCCACGACGAGCGCACGATCGTGGACGGACTGAGAGTGGCCCGCGAGGTGGCCGCGACCGACCCGTTGCGCGACTGGCTGGTCCGGGAGGTCGCGCCCGGCCCGGACGTGGTCTCCGACGCCGATCTGTCGGAGTACGGGCGCCGTGCCGCGCACACCGTCTACCACCCGGCGGGCACGTGCCGTATGGGCGCCCCGGACGACCGTATGGCCGTCTGCGACCCGGAGTTGAGGCTGCGCGGCTTCGAGGGCGTACGGATCGTGGACGCGTCGGTGTTCCCGACGATGCCCACCATCAACCCGATGGTGACGGTCCTGCTCGCCGCGGAACGCGCCGCCGACCTGATCACCGGCCGTCCCGGGCCGGCGGCACGCGGGGCCGGGCGGTGACCGGCGCCGAGCGGCCGCCCGCCCCGGCGTCCGCCGCGCCCGGCGGGGAGCCGGGCTCGGAGTTCCGCAAGGACATGGGACCGTGGGCGAACTTCGCCCTCGGCTTCACCTACCTCTCGCCGGTGGTGAGCACCTACACGCTCTTCGGTACCGCGCTCGCCGAGGGCGGGCCACCGATGATCTGGGCGTTCGTGCTCGCGGGCTGCGGCCAGTTCCTGGTCGCGCTGATCTTCGGCGAGGTCGTCGCGCAGTACCCCATCGCCGGCGGCGTCTACCCGTGGGCCCGGCGGCTGTGGGGCAAACGCTGGGCGTGGATGACGGGTTGGGTGTACATGTGGGCGCTACTGGTGACCATCACCTCGGTCGCCTACGGTGCCGGTCCCTACATCGCCATCCTCTTCGGCTTCGACCCGACCGTGCACAACACCGTGCTGTGCACGGCGGTGCTCATCGTCGTCGCCGTCCTCATCAACTACATGGGCACCAAGGCGCTTTCGGCGGCGGCCGTGATCGGCTTCGCCGGCGAACTCATCGGCGCCCTGGTCGTCGGCATCTACCTGCTGTCCACCCACCGCCACCACGGCATCGGCGTCGTCTTCGACACCTACGGCACCGAGGGCGACGGCTCCTACTTGCCGGTGTTCCTCGCCGCGGCCATCATCGGCTTCTACCAGTACTACGGCTTCGAGGCCTGCGGCGACACCGCCGAGGAGGTCGCCCACCCGGGCCGTGTCATCCCGCGGGCGATGCGCCGCACCATCTACATCGGCGGCGCGGCGGCCACGTTCACCTGTATGTCGCTGCTGCTGTCGGTCACGGACTACGGCGCGGTCATCTCGGGCGAGCAGGCCGACCCGGTGGTGGACGTGCTGTACGACGCCATGGGCGAGACCGGCGCCCGGCTGGTGATGGCGGTGGTGCTGATCTCCTTCCTGTCCTGCACGATCAGCCTCCAGGCGGCCGCGGGGCGGCTCATCTACTCGTACGCCCGCGACGAGATGATCGTCGGGCACCAGTTGCTGCGCCGGTTCGCGCACGCCCGCGCGGTGCCCGGCTACGCGCTGCTGGTGTCCGCCGTCGTACCGCTGCTCATCGCGTTCGCCTCGCTGTTCTCCGAGGACGCTCTCACCAACATCGTCTCGTTCGCGATCCTCGGTATCTACGCCTCGTTCCAGATGGTGGTCCTGGCGGCGCTGCGGGCCCGGCTCAAGGGCTGGCGTCCGGCAGGAGAGTTCACGCTGGGCCGCTGGGGTCTCGCGGTGAACATCGGTGCGCTGGCCTACGGCATCTTCGCGATCGTCAACATCTGCTGGGCCCGCACGCCGGAGAAGCCGTGGTGGGAGAACTGGATCGTCCTGCTCTGCGGCGCGGTGGTGCTGGGCACGGGGCTGCTCTACATGTTCACCACGCACCATTACGGCCGGGGCGACGCGCCCTCCGGCGACGCCGTGCCGGAGAGCTGAGTTCCGTCGCCCTCACGGGTGGGACTCGTCCAGCGCTCGCAGGGCGTCGTCCGCCGCCGCGCGGGTCGGCGCCGTCTCCGAGTCGTCCGAGGCGAGGGCGGTGAGCCGGGTGCGCAGCCGCGTCTCGTCGCGCGGCGGTGTCCCGGTGTACGCCAGCCAGTGGGCCAGCCCCTCCGTGGCGTGGAAGCGGACCGTCTGGTCCGGGTGGTCCAGGGCGTGAACGAACCGGCCCAGGTCGGCGCCGGTGTCGTCGTCGGTGACGTTGTGCGGGTCGAGGAGTGAGAGCGCGGCGGCGCGGACGTCGGCCGAAGGGGTGCGGTCGGCTGTGTGCCTCAGGCCGGGCAGCGCTTCCGTGAGGCCGATGAGCGCGTTGTGCGTCTTCCAGAGCGTGGTGGGGTCGGCGGCGAGGTGGGCCACCAACGCCTCGGCCACGGAACGTCGTTCCCAGGGGCGCAGTCCGCCGTCCACCCGTGCGTCCAGGCCGTCGACGGCACCCACGCGCACCTCGCCGTCGGGGTCGTCCAGCAGTGGAAGCAGCAGCCAGACGGCGTCCCATCGGCCCGCCTGCCCGATGGCTCTCGCGGCCGCCGCACGCGTACGGCCGGGCAGCGCGGGGTCGTTGAGGGCGGTACGCAGCGCTCCGGCGGCGGCCCGTGTTCCGGCGGCTCCCAGCGCATACGCGGCCGAAGGGCCGGCGGCGGCATCGCCGAGCCACCGCGTCGCCGGCCCGGTCACCCGTTCCTCGCCGCGTCGGCCGAGCCCCCGCAGCAGCGCGGCGGCGACGTTCGCGTCCCGTTCCGCCTCCAGTGCCCCGACCAGGGTGTCCCGCGTCCGCGTGGCCTCGACGTCGAACAACCGGCCGGCCACCGCGATCCGCACCTGAGGGGACACATCGCCGAGCCCTGTGACCAGTGCGTCGCACAGGCGCTCGGTCCACTGCCCGGGAAGCAGTTCGAGGGCGCGTACGCGAGCGTCTCCGGTGCCCTGCTCGGCCATGCGCACGACCTCGGCGCTGACGGCCGGGTCGTCCCGGAAGCGGTACAGCAGGGTGCGGGCGCGTCCCCACACGGCTGAGTCCGGGTCGCCCAGAAGCGCCACCAACGCGGGAGCGTGCCCGGGCACGCCCAGGGCTCCCAAACCGTCGAGGGCGTTGATCCGCAGGTGCCGGTCCGGATCGCCCAGCAGGTGGGTGTAGGCGTCCACGATCGCCGGGCCGTCCAGCCCTAGCCGGATGGCGGCACGCGAGGCCCGGCGCCGTACCCATGGGTCCTGATCTCCCATCAGGGCAGGCAGCACCGTACGGCCTGCCTCGGCCACCCCGAGCCGGCCGAGTCCCGCCGCGGCGGCCTCACGCACCTCGGGCGCACGGTCGTCGGCCGATGCGACGAGCACCCACGCGTGCTCGTCCCGTCCGACCCTGCCCAGCCCTTTCGCCGCGGCCGCTCGCCGCCAGGTGTCGCCGTCCTTCAACTCCCTCAGGAAGAAGGCGATTTGCTGTTCCGCTCCCATGAACACCCCGATGAGTTGGACTGGCGAGCGGGCCGGAGGTTGTACCGGAGTACGGTCGCGGGCGCGTCAGGCCGGGATCTCGGGGCTCCTCGTGACACCGCCCGATCGGAGGATGAGGTCGGCGGTCTCCTCGGCGGTGAGGGCCGCGCTGTCCAGCCACCATCCGGCGTCGCCGAGTTCGCGCCGCATCTGGGCTTCGAGATCCTCGTAGCCGTCGAAGGCGAACTGCTCCCGCGGATCGCGGATGCTGTTGCGGTACCGGCATGTCTCGATGCCCGGTGCGAGGACGACGAACAGGACGCGTCGAGCAGGGAGGAGGGAGAGGAAGAAGTCCAGCTGCGCACGGTCGGGAATCACCCAGTCGATCACGGGGGTGAAGCCGGCGTCGGAGAAGTTGTTCGCCAGCATGCAGAGGTTGCGATTGCACAGCTCCATCTGGCGCGCCGCCTCCTCGGCGGGTTCGCCGAGGGCCCAGACGCGACCGCTGACGATCAGTCTGCTGACGAAGTCGCCGTCGAGCCGGGCCGAGTACGGCAGACGCTCGGCGATGAGCCGGGTCACCGTCGACTTCCCCGCCCCCGGCATCCCCGTCACGATCACACAGTCCCGTGTCCCAGCGCCGATCACGCCGTCGATCGTGTCAGCGCGCCCCGGTGCCCGGCAACCGCGTTTCCGCTGAGCCTGCCCGACCCCCAGGAGCATCACACCTGATGGCCCCGCGGCAGAGCCGCACGAATGAAAGCCGCTACTCGGACGGGCGTCTGCGGTGCGGTTCGGCCACGGCACCGGCTGCCGCTCCTTGAGGATCTTGATCGTCGTTCGTGACCGAACCTGACGAGGAGCGGAAGTATGTCCCATCCCCCTGCCCGGCCCGTGCCGCGTTCCCGCCTGATCACCTGGTGGGCGACGATCGGCGCCGTCACGGCTCTGGCACTCGGTCTGCCGGGCACCGCGGGCGCGGCTGACGGCCCGCCCCCGTCCGAGGGGGTCACCGCCGCCCCCGCGGCCCTGATCCGGGGAACCCTCCAGCCGGACGCCCCGCCGGCGGGCGCGAACGACTGGAAGTGCCGGCCGACCGCAGCGCACCCCCGCCCCGTCGTCCTGCTGCACGCGACCCTGACGAACGCCCACATGAACTGGAGCATGCTGTCGCCCCTGCTCAAGGACGAGGGATACTGCGTCTTCGCGCCGAACTACGGCGGGAAACCGGGAGTTCCGTTCAAGGCCACGGGCCACATCCCCGACTCGGCCCGCGAGGTCGCCCGTTTCGTCGACCGGGTGCTCAAGGCCACCGGTGCCCGGCAGGTCGACCTGGTGGGGCACTCCCAGGGCGGCGGAGTGCTGCCCCGCTGGTACCTGCGGTTCGAAGGGGGTACGAACCCGGCGAAGCCGTCGCGCAACAAGGTGCGCAGGCTCATCGGTCTGGCCCCGTCCAACCACGGTGCCGGCGTGTCCGGTCTGGGCACCCTCACCACCGCGCTCGGCCTCAATGAAACCGTGTCCGCCGTGGCGGGGCAGGCGTACGCGGACCAGATGGTGGGGTCCGACGTGAACAGGAGACTCGATCGGGGCGGCGACACCCAGCCGGGCGTCGACTACACCGTCATCGCCACCCGGTACGACGAGGTGGTCACGCCGTACCACAACCAGTTCCTCACGGCGGGACGGGGCGCGAAGGTGCGCAACATCACGATCCAGGACATCTGTCCCCAGGACCTGTCCGAGCACATCTCGATCGCCTACGACTCCAACGCCATGCAACTCGTCCTGAACGCACTGGACCCCGCCCATGCCGAGCCCGTGGACTGCCGTCTCTCGGCGCCCCTGCTCGGCGGCTGAAACGGCGGCCGGCGCTCCGGTTCGCGGCGCGCGACACCCCGCCGGTTCGACCTGGGCCCGCCTCTTGTGGAGAATCAAGGTCATGAGCGAGAACGTATTCTTCGAGGTTTCGGCTAACGGCGAGAATCTCGGCCGCATTGTCTTCCGACTGTTCGACGACGTCGTGCCCAAGACGGCACGCAACTTCCGTGAGCTGGCGACCGGTCAGAACGGGTTCGGGTACAAGGGTTCCCCCTTCCACCGGGTCATCCCGGAGTTCATGCTCCAGGGCGGTGACTTCACCAACGGCAACGGCACCGGTGGCAAGAGCATCTACGGTGAGACGTTCGCGGACGAGAACTTCCAGCTGAAGCACGACCGGCCGTTCCTGCTCAGCATGGCCAACGCGGGCCCGGCCACCAACGGCTCGCAGTTCTTCGTCACCACCGTGGTGACGCCGTGGCTGGACGGCAAGCACGTCGTGTTCGGCGAGGTCGTCGAGGGCGAGGACGTGGTCAAGGCGGTCGAGGCCCTGGGCAGCCGCTCCGGCGCGACCAGCAAGAAGATCGTCGTCGAGGACTGCGGCGTCGTCGCCTGACCCTGCCGTAGCGCACATCCGGTCCATTCAGGTCCATCAGGCCCCCGCACGGCGGCCTGGTGGACCTGTTCCATTCCCCGGCCGGGCGGCGCACCGTCCCCGCCGTCAGTGCGACTCGCGGCTCACCTCCGAGCCGCTGGACCCGAGCAGGAAGTCGAGGTCGGCGCCGGTGTCGGCCTGGAGGACGTGGTCGACGTAGAGCCGCTCCCAGCCGCGCCGTGGGCTGGCGTAGGCGTCGACGGTGGCCGTGCTCGGGCTTCTGCGGGCGAGTTCTTCGGCGGGTACGTCGACGTCGATACGGCGGGCCTCGACGTCCAGGGCGACGACGTCCCCGGTGCGGACGAGGGCCAGTGGCCCGCCCGCGGCGGCTTCCGGCGCCACGTGCAGGACGACCGTGCCGTACGCCGTGCCGCTCATCCGGCCGTCGCAGACGCGGACCATGTCGCGTACGCCCTGTTCGAGGAGCTTCTTCGGCAGGGGCATGTTGGAGACCTCGGGCATACCGGGGTAGCCCTTGGGGCCGCAGCCGCGCAGGACGAGGACGGAGTCGGCGTCGACGTCCAGGTCCGGGTCGTCGATGCGGGCGTGGAAGTCCTCGATGGAGTCGAAGACGACGGCCCGGCCGCGGTGGCGCAGCAGGTGCGGGGAGGCGGCGGCCGGTTTGACGATCGCGCCGTCGGGGGCGAGGTTGCCGCGCAGGACGGCGATCCCTCCCTCGGCGACCAGGGGTTCGGCGCGGGTCCGGATGACGTCGGTGTCCCAGATCGGGGCGTCGTCGAGCGCGTCGACCAGGGGTTTGCCGGTGACGGTGAGGGCGTCGGGGTCGAGCAGGTCGCGAACCTCGCGCAGCACGGCGAGCAGGCCTCCGGCGCGGTGGAAGTCCTCCATGAGGAAGCGGCCGGCCGGCTGGAGGTCGACCAGGACCGGGACGCGGGAGCCGATGCGGTCGAAGTCGTCGAGGCAGAGGTCGACGCCCAGCCGGCCGGCGATGGCCAGCAGGTGGACGACGGCGTTGGTGGAGCCGCCGACGGCGGCCAGGGCGACGATCGCGTTGTGGAAGGACGCCTTGGTGAGGAAGCTGCCGGGCCGCCGGTCGGCACCCACCATGTCGACGGCCAGGCGGCCGGCGTGGTGCGCGGCCTCCAGCAGCCGACTGTCGGGGGCCGGGGTCCCCGCCACGCCGGGGACGACGGTGCCCAGGGCCTCGGCGACCAGGGCCATCGTGGAGGCGGTGCCCATGGTGTTGCAGTGGCCGCGGCTGCGGATCATCGCCGACTCGGAGCGGGTGAACTGCTCCTGCGAGAGGGTGCCCGCGCGGACCTCCTCCGACAGTCGCCACACGTCGGTGCCGCAGCCCAGCGGCGTGCCGCGGAACGTCCCGGTCAGCATCGGGCCGCCGGGCACGACGACGGCGGGCAGGTCCACCGACGCGGCGGCCATGAGCAGCGAGGGGATGGTCTTGTCGCAGCCGCCCAGCAGGACGACGCCGTCGATGGGGTTGGCCCGCAGCATCTCCTCCGTGGCCATGGCGGCCATGTTGCGCCAGAGCATGGCGGTGGGCCGTACGTTCGTCTCGCCGAGCGAGACCACGGGAAGGTCCAGCGGGATGCCGCCGGCCTCGTACACGCCGTCGCGGACGGAGGAGGCGACCTCGTGGAGATGGGCGTTGCAAGGGGTCAGGTCCGAGGCCGTGTTGGCGATGGCGATCTGCGGCCGGCCGGTGAAGGCGTCGCCGGGTACGCCTCTGCGCATCCACGCGCGGTGGATGTAGGCATTGCGGTCCTGACCCTCGTACCAGTGTGCGCTGCGCAGGCTCACCATGGGACCTCTTCCAGCAGTCGGTACGGAGGTCTACAGTCTGGAACGCCATGGAGCATACGCAGCCGTACGACGGATCGACAGACCCCGGCGACGACCAGCCGACTGCCGTCGGCGGCCACCGTCTTGTGGGCTCGGACCGGGTGCTCGCCGTCCTCAAGGAGCTGGCCCGGTATCCCGGCGGGGTGGGGCTGGAGGAGCTGACCCGGGTCGTCGCCAGTCCCAAGCCGACGGTGCACCGGGCGCTGGGGGCGCTGCGGCGGGCCGGGCTGGCCGAGCAGGACGCCCGGGGCCGCTATGTACTGGGGGACGAGTTCCTGCGGATGGCGTTCGCCCATCACGAGGCGCGTCCCGAGCAGGTCCGGCTGCGGCCGGTGCTCGACGCGCTGGCGCGACGGTTCGGCGAGACCGCGCACTACGCGGTGCTCGACGGCCGTGAGGTCGTCTACCGCGCCAAGGTCGACCCGCCCACCGGTGCCGTCCGGCTGACGTCGACGATCGGCGGGCGCAACCCCGCGCACACGACGGCCGTCGGAAAGCTGCTGCTGGCGCGGCGGTTGGGCACCGTGGCGGAGGTCGAGGCGTGGATCGGCGGCTCCCCGCTGGAGCGTCGTACGGCACGCTCGCTGTGCACGGCCGCCGCATTGCACCAGGAGCTGGCGGCCACGCGCGAGAGGGGCTACGGCATCGACGACCAGGAGAACGAGACCGGCGTCAACTGCCTGGCGCTCGCCGTCTATCCGACCTCGCCCACGGTCCCCGCAGGCGCCGTGAGCGTGAGCGCGCTGGCCTACCGGACGCCGCTGGACGCTCTCGTCGACGCCCGTGACGAGATCCGGGCCGTGCTCGGCTCGCTCGGCGAACCCGGCAGCTGACCTTGGAGAGCAACCGCCGTGTACCCCGTACGCCGCCCTGCCGAGGCCGTCTGATGCGCGCGTTCGTCCTGAACGCCCCCGGCGCGTACGAGGTCCAGGAGCTTCCGGCGCCGCTGCCCGTGCCCGGTGAGGTCGTCGTCGACGTCGAGCGGGTCGGCGTGTGCGGCACCGACATGGAGTTCTTCACCGGTGCCATGGCCTATCTGCATCAAGGGCACTCCTCCTATCCGATGCGGCCCGGGCACGAGTGGGCGGGGCGGGTGGCGGCGGTTGGTGACGGAGTCGACCCCGGCTGGATCGGACGCCGTGTCATGGGTGACACGATGCTCGGCTGCGGGAGTTGCCGCCGCTGTGTCCGGGGCCGTCAGCACGTGTGCGAGAAGCGCCAGGAGGTCGGGATCCGCGGGGCGCGGGCCGGGGCCTTGGCGGAGCAGCTCGCGGTGCCTGCATCGTCGTTGCACGCCCTGCCCGACTCGGTCGACGCCGTGCTCGGGGCGCTCGTGGAGCCGGGCGGCAATGCCCTGCGCGCGGCGCGCGCGACCGCCGCCCGGACCGGGGACCGCGTTCTCGTCCTGGGGCCCGGGACCATCGGCCTCCTGGTCGCGATGTTCCTGCGGGCAGCGGGCGCGGAAGTCCACCTCCTGGACCGTGCCGACGCCTCCCCCGCCTTCGCCCGGGACCTCGGCTTCGAGCACGTGTGGGACGAGCACTCCCTTCCGGACCTGCCCTTCGACGCGGTCGTCGCCGCCTCGAACGCGGCCCATCTGCCCGAGAGGGCACTGGAGTTGGTGGAACCGTCCGGCCGTGTCGTCTACATCGGACTCGCCGGCGAGCCCAGCAGGGTCGACACCCGTACGCTCGCGCTGAAGGACGTGACGGCGGTGGGCATCCTCTCCGCCTCCCCCGGCCTGGACGCCACCATCCAGGCCTACGCGTCCGGAACGGTCGACCCCCGCCCTCTCGTCGCGGCCACCGTCGGCCTCGACGAGACCGGCCCGGTCCTGGCGGGCGTACGTCCACGGGGCGCGGGCCCCGGCCCCAAGATCCACGTGGATCCCCGACTCGGGGTCCGATAGCGCCACTCGCCCTGCGCCGCAGGGCCGGGCACTCCGGAACAACGCTCCGAAGCTTCACAGGTCTTGACCCCACCTCGCGACGGCGCGTACAACATCCCCCAGCAGAAAGCGTTTACTACACAATGTCTTCGCCCCGATCGAGCCGTGCGTCGCCGCGGCTCTCAACGGAGAGGCTCGGCACGATGAGAAGCCCACAGGACCGGGAAGAGCCCGCGGCCGGGAGAGTCGGCAGCTCGGCGGCGCTGTCACGGCGGAAGATGCTCAAGGGCTCGGCCGTCGGTGTCGGGATGGCGACGGTGGGGCTCGGTGCGGCCGGTCCGGCGCACGCGGTGGAGGCGCGGCCCTCGTGCAGCGCCACCGCCCGCATGGGCGGAAACTCCATCACGCTCTCCTTGGTGGACGGCGCCCTTCACTGGTCCGCCGAGCGCCACGGCAGCACGGTCGTCGACGTCTCCGCCCTCGGTCTCAGGCTGAGCGACGGGACCGTCCTCGGCGGTGATGTGACGGTGACGGGAAGCCGGAAGGAGAACGTTCACCGCGTCTGGTCCCCCGTGTACGGGCGCAACGCGCGGGTCGTCGACCACTTCCAGGAGCAGGTCTTGGACCTCCGGGACAGGTCCTCGGGGATCCGGTTCGGGGTCCGGGTCCGGGCGTACCGGACCGGCGTGGCCCTGCGTTACGTACTGCTGGACAAGGGCACGGCGACCATCGCCGACGAGCTGACGACGTTCGTCTTCCCGGACGGCACCACCGTCTACAGCGCCCGCGACGAGAACGCCTACGAACCGGTCGCCCCCGACGCGATACCCGTCACGGGAACGTCCAGCACGGACAACGGCCCTCTCACCGACCTCCCGCTCACGGCCACCCTCTCGGGCGGGCTCATCGCCTGCGTCTGCGAGTCGGCGCGGGTGAACTTCCCCCGTCTGATGCTCAGTTCGGTCCCCGGGCAGCCCAACGCCCTGTCCGCCTTCCTCATGGAGCACACCGCCCGCGGTACCGGCCCCGTCGAGCCGACCACGACCGTCACCACACCGTTCACCACGCCCTGGCGCGCCGTCGTCATCGGCTCCACCCACGCCGAACTCGTCGACAACGCCGAGCTGGTGCTCAACCTTGCCCCGAAGAGCGCCCTTGAGGACACCTCGTGGATCAAGCCGGGCAAGGTCTTCCGCTGTGAACTCAGCACCGCGGCCGGTCTGGCGGGGGTCGACTTCGCCGTGGCCCGCGGACTTCAGTACATCGAGTACGACGCCGGGTGGTACGGCCCCGAGTTCTCCACCGTCGACGCGACGAAGCCCGTCGCCGCCATCGATCTGCCGTCGGTCATCTCGTATGCGACGGGCCGGGGCATCGGCGTCTTCCTCTACGTCAACCGGCTCGCCCTGACCGACGCGGACGCGCTGTTCGGCCTGTACAAGAGCTGGGGTGTCGCGGGCATCAAGCTCGGCTTCATCAACGACGGTACGCGTTCGATGACCGACCAGATCATCGCGTGGGCGGCGACGGCCGCCAAGTACGAGCTGCTGATCGACATGCACGACGACGTCCGGCCGTTCGGCTTCGAGCGGACGTATCCCAACTACATCAGTCTGGAAGGCGTCCGGGGCAACGAGCAGTTCCCGACCGCCACGCACAATGTGACCCTGCCCTTCGCCCGCAACGTCGGCGGCCCGATGGACTACACGATCTGCTACGGCCAGTCGCGCGACAAGACGACCAACGCCCACCAGATGGCGATGGCCGCGGTGTACTACCAGCCCCTCAACTTCCTTTTCTGGTACGACAAACCGTCCAAGTACAACAACCCCGCGAACTGGCCCGGTCTCCCCTGGTTCAACGCCATCCCCACGACCTGGGACGAGAGCCTCACCCTGGCCGGGTCGATCGGCGAGTACGTGGCCGTGGCCCGGCGCGACGGCGCCACCTGGTACCTCGGGGCGATGACCGACGAGACGTCCCGGACCCTGTCGCTCCCGCTGTCGTTCCTGGGCAGCGGAACGTACACGGCGACGATCTACTCCGACGGGACGCCGGGCGCCAATCCGTACCAGACGCCGGTGGTCGTCGGCACGCGCGCCGTCACCTCGGAGACCGTGCTGGACGTGGCCATGGCCCCGGCCGGCGGCCAGGCGGTGATCCTCCGGCCGAGCAGCTGACCGAGCAGCTGACCGGTCGCTCAGGTGCGGTGCGGCTGTCTCGATCACGGCACGTACGCTCGTCCGCATGGTTGAGCATCGGACAGTTGACGTGAACGGCATCCGGCTGCACATCGCCGAGCAGGGCGACGGGCCCCTGGTGGTGCTGCTGCACGGCTTCCCCGAGTCGTGGCACTCCTGGCAGCACCAGTTCGGGCCGCTGGCCGACGGGGGCTTCCGGGTCGTCGCCCCCGACCAGCGCGGATACGGACGCAGCGACCATCCCGAGGACGCGGACGCGTACACCATCCTCCATCTGGTCGGCGACGTCGTAGGTCTGATTCAGGCGTTGGGCGAGGAGAAGGCGTACGTGGTCGGGCACGACTGGGGTGCGCCGGTCGCCTGGCACACCGCGCTGCTGCGGCCGGACATGGTGCTCGGGGTGGCCGGGCTGAGCGTGCCGCCGCCCTTCCGCGGGACGCGTCCTCCGCTGGCCACCGTGGAGGAGCGGTTCGGCGGCCGGTTCTACTGGAACTACTTCAGCCGTCCCGGGGTCGCCGACGCCGAGTTCGCGAGGGACACCCGTACCACCCTGCGGAAGTTCTTCTACTCGGCGTCCGGCGACGCTCCCGGCACCGCCGAGGGCAATCAGCCGCTGGTCGACCCCGAGCGCGGCTGGCTCGCGGACATGCCGGACCCCGAAGTACTGCCGGCCTGGCTCACCGAGGACGACCTCGACGCGCTCACCGAGAGCTTCTCGCGGGGTTTCACCGGCGCCCTCAACTGGTACCGCAACCTCGACCGCAACTGGGAACTGACCGCTCCGTGGCACGGCGCCGTCGTCACCTCGCCCGCTCTGTACATCTACGGCGACCGCGACCTGGTCCCCGCGTTCCCCGGCACACCCGAACTCATCGAGCAGCTTCCCGACCTCATGCCCGACCTCCGGCGCGAGCCGCTCAAGCTGGCGGGCTGCGGACATTGGACCCAGCAGGAACGCCCGGCAGAGGTGAACGCGGCGCTCATCGAATTCCTCAAGGGTTGTTCGTGAGTCTGGACGCGGCTTGAGCCGGTGGACGTACAGGGGTGGTGAGCCGTATCTTCCGCATACCGTGCGTGAGGTTCTGGGGAGGACCGCGCATGGTTCTGTTGGATTCGGACACGGGGGGACAACTCCACCATGCTGTGCACGCGATGCCGCCGATTCGAGGCGGCACCGGACGGGGTCGTCTGTGCCCACTGTGCCGCTGCCGGGGCGCCGCTGATGGCGCCGCCGCACGGCCACAACGCCTCGCTCAGCTCGCCCGTCGGCCTCGGCAGGGCCGTCGCCGTACTGCTCGGACTGGTCATCGTCACCGACCTGTTCGCCGTCTATGTGGACGTCATGTCGTACGACGTGCTGGGCGCCCTCATGGACGGCGAGTACAGCGCGGCCGTGCGGCGCAGAGCCGACCGGGCTGACTCGCTCTACGCGGCGGCCGGTGTCGCACAGACGGTCGCGCTTCTCGCCACGGCGGTGGTCTTCCTGGTCTGGTTCCATCGGGTACGGGTCAACGCCGAGGTGTTCGATCCGTTCGGGCACCGCAAGAAGCGTGGCTGGGCCGTGGGCGGCTGGTTCGTGCCGGTCGTGAACCTGTGGTTCCCCCGCCGCATCGCGCAGGACATCTGGGATGCCAGCAGTCCCTGGGACCGGTCCCGGCCGCACGGTCTCCTGAACGGCTGGTGGACGGCCTGGGTGATCAGCCTGCTGGCCGGCCGGATCGCCTCCACCTCGTACCGCAATGCCGAGACCGCGCCGGAGATTCGGCGGGCCATGGGGCAGGTGCTGTTCACGGACGCGGTGGACGTCGTCGCCGCCGTCCTCGCCATTCTCTTCGTCCTCGCGCTGACCAGGATGCAGGACGAGAAGGCCCGCAGCGGACCGGGCGTGTCCGTGCCCGTCTCCACCTGACGTCGGGGCGGCTGCCAACGGGGGGCGGCCTGGGAGTTGTCGATGACACCCTCAGCCGCGGACGAGACCGCCCAAGTCCTCGTGGCCCACTCCTGGTGCGCTCAGCGCCAGCCAGCCATGGCCGCGTATCCGGGTGCCGGCGCCGATCCGGTCGGGGTCGACCGACAGATGGGAGCAAGCGGTGAGGGCGTCCGCCGTGCCCTCGTTGGGCTCGGCCTCGTCATGCTCCGGATCGAAGTGCTCGTCGTCGACGCGCATGGCTTCCCACGGCAGTGGCTCACCGACCCACTCGGGGTCGTCCTCGCGCGTGTACCGGCGTCGGATGCGTCCCTCCTCTGCGACCGCCCAGACGTTCGAGCCACCCGCTTCGTCGTCGAAGAACATCTGGGCTTCGCCGCACCGGGCACTCAGCCGTTCCAGCGCGCTCATCCACTCGTCCCAGTCGACGCCGACCGCGACATCGAGGTTTCCCATGATCAGCCGCCAGCCGTCGATCTCCGGCGTGACGAACACCGGATACGCTCCCGGCCTGTTCGGCAACCCCGCCACATCCATCCCCTCGTCGAGCGTGACAGGGAACCGGTCGTGCAGGTCCAACGCCGTGAACAGACCCTCGTAGCGCTCGCCGGGAACCGCGTACCACCAACCGTCCGGGACAAGCGGGGCAGGTTCCTCGTAGCAGGACTTGAGCAGAGCCCTGCGGGCGAGCAGCATCCTGTCGCGCTCGCCCAGACGGTCGGTGAATCCGGCTTCCAGCAAGCCGCCAAGCCTGTTCTCGATCATGAGTCAGCAGCATAGGGCTAGCCACTGACAACGACCCGGCGTCCACTTGCCTCATGGCCGGGTGTGGGCATCGAAGTAGGCAGCGGCGGCTTCGATGAAGCGGTCGTGTGCGGTCCTGGCGGTGTCCTGCGCGGCGGTGAGCTCTTCGATGCTCGTGGCGGCATCGACCATGTCGTAGGTGGCGACGACCATCGCCTGGGCGGTGGCGTGGACGGTCGGGTCGGGCACGAGGAGCCGCAGGGCGACCAGCGGGCGGGTGATGGCGGAGCGGGTGAGATGGGACTTGGCCCGCAGCTCTGCGAGTTCATCGTCGCCGGCGCCGCGCAGCCGGGCCTCTCCACGCATCCACAGGGCCCGACGGTGGTCGGAGCCGGCGGAGGCGAGTGTGGTCACCGCGTCGAGCCGGTCGCGGCGCAACTGCTCGGCCGCGGCTGCGCGTTCGGCGCGGCCGGCCGCCAGGTGTTGGAACGTGCCGGTGACGATCGATCCGAGGAGCGTTCCGATGACGGCGAAAAGAGTGGTGATCACTGGCTGCTTTCCTGGTCGGCGTCCGGCCGCAGGCCACAGCATAGTTCCCGCCCGTGAACCTCCCTGTTCACAGGTTCCGGTGCGCGGACGCCTGTGGTGGGGCTGCCGCCAGTTCCACCATGACCCGGACCCCGCCCTCGGAGCGCGGGGTCAGGGTGAGGGTTCCCTCGTGTGCCTGGGTGATGGTTCTGACGATCGCCAGGCCGAGGCCGACGCCCGCGTGGTCGGTGTGTATGCGTTCGGTGCCGCGACGGAACGGTTCGGTGAGGGTGGAGGCCAGCTCCGGGGTCAGCGTCTCGCCGGTGTTCTCTACCGTGAGCGTCACCGTGTCCCGGTGGGCGCGGGTGGTCACCCATACGGTGCCCTGCTCGGGCAGGTTGTGGACGATGGCGTTGTGCACGAGGTTCGTGGTCAGCTGAAGCAGGAGCGTCGGCGAGCCGGTCGTGGGGGCGATGTCGCCGCGGGTCTCGATGGTGACGCCGTGCTTCTCGGCGAGCGGGAGAAGGGTTTCGGTGGCTTCCTCCGCCAGCAGGGACAGGTCGACGGGTTCTCGGGTGAAGGTCCGCTGTTCGGCGCGGCTGAGCAGGAGCAGCGCCTCGGTGAGGTCGATCGCCCGGGTGTTGACGGCGTGGAGGCGGTCGACGAGTTCGCGGGTGTCGTTGTTCGGGTCGGTGCGGGCCACGTCGAGGAGGGCCTTGGAGATCGCGAGCGGGGTGCGCAGTTCGTGCGAGGCGTTGGCGGCGAAGCGCTGCTGTTCGGCGACGTGTGATTCGAGCCGGGCGAGCATCGTGTCGAAGGCGTCGGCGAGTTCACGGAACTCGTCCTTACGTCCCGACAGCCGGATCCGGTGGGAAAGGGTCCCGTTCGCGGCCGTGCGGGTGGCGTCCGTGATGCGGGTCAGAGGGGCGAGCATGCGGCCGGCGAGGATCCATCCCCCCAGGAGGCCGAACAGCAGCAGGAAGGCCATGACGGCGGCTGCCCTGGGAGCGAAGACCTCCAGGAGGGCGGACCGGACGGGAAAGACACCGTTCGTGGGTTGGTCATCGGGGTTGTAGAGCATCGCTCGGTCGGGGACGTAACGCAGCAGGAACACCCACACCGCCGCGAGCAGCAGGCCGCCCGCGAGCATGAGGAACCCGGCGTAGCTCAGGGTGAGTTTGACGCGAACGCTCAGCCCGGCTGCCCTATCCACGTTCGTCTCCCTCCTGTCCGGCCGCCGGTTGCGTGTCGATCCGGTAGCCGACGCCCGGCACGGTGGCGATGATCCAGGGTTCGCCGAGCCGTTTGCGCAGGGCCGAGACGGTGATGCGGACGGCGTTCGTGAACGGGTCCGCGTTCTCGTCCCACGCCCGTTCCAGCAGCTCCTCGGCGCTGACGACACCGCCCTCGGCGGCGACGAGGACTTCGAGCACGGCGAACTGCTTCCTGGTCAGCGCGACATAGCGGTCGTCCCGGTAGACCTCGCGGCGGAACGGGTCCAGCCGCAGACCTTCGAGCTCCCGCACGGGCGGTCTGCTGTGGGCGCGTCTGCGGTCCAGCGCTCTGAGCCTGAGCGCGAGTTCCCGGAGTTCAAAGGGTTTCGTGAGGTAGTCGTCCGCGCCGAGTTCGAATCCGGATGCCTTGTCGTCGAGACGGTCGGCCGCGGTGAGCATGAGGATCGGCATGCCGCTGCCGGAGGCGACGATGCGCTTGGCGATCTCGTCACCGGACGGTCCGGGGATGTCACGGTCGAGGACGGCGATGTCGTAGACGTTGACGCTCAGCAGCTCCAGAGCGGTGTCGCCGTCACCCGCGATGTCGGCCGCGATGGCTTCGAGGCGCAGGCCGTCGCGGATGGCTTCCGCCAGATAGGGCTCGTCCTCGACGATCAGCACACGCATGTCGTCAAGGCTACGAGTCGGCGCATATCGTCGGCATATCCAAAACCGCATACGCGCCGGCAACCCCGCGCTGCCTTGACTGACGGCATGACTCGAACCCCGCCATCGGCAGCAACGAAGATCCGCCGGATGCGCCGGCTCCTTGTCGTCGGCCTGATCGTGGTCATCGCCGTGATCACCGCCGCCCTCGGCTCCCGGATACCCAGGTCCTCGTCGCCCTCGCCTCCCTCGACCGCATTACCCACGCACGCTGATCGCGGTGAGCTCGGCGGTCCGCTCGGGGAGGCTGACGGTGTCGTTCCCGACGGCGTGACGGTCTTCGACGACACGACCCCGGCCGTGACCGGACTCGACCCGGGGCTGCTCAAGGCCCTTCGCCGGGCCGCGACGGCGGCAGCGGACGACGGAGTGACGATCCACGTCAACAGCGGCTGGCGTTCCGCGGCGTACCAGAACCAGCTGCTTCGCGAGGCGATCATCGAATACGGCTCCGAGTACGAGGCCGCCCGATGGGTGGCCACCGCGGGGACGTCTCCCCATGTGACGGGGGACGCGGTCGACCTCGGGCACTCCGACGCGACGGCATGGCTGTCCCGGCAGGGCGCCGCGTACGGACTGTGCCAGATCTACCGGAACGAACCCTGGCATTACGAACTGCGCGCCACGGCGGTCGACCGTGGCTGCCCGCCCATGTATGCCGACCCCACCCAGGATCCCAGGATGCGCAAGTGACCGAGAGCGAGCGAGGACAGACGATGGTGCAGGTCGACACGGCGGAGACCGGACAGGGCGGCGCCGGCCGCCGGGGCACCGCCTCCGGGACCTGGCGTTCGGGCATCCGCAGAGCTGTCCGCCTCGGCTCCCGGCCGGAGCCCTGGAGGCGCGGCCCGGTCCTCACGGCGCTGGCGCTGCTGCTCGGCCTGCTCATGTCGCTGCACGCGAGGATCCCGAACCGGATCGGGCACCTCGGCAGCCTGGTGGAGAACCTCCTGCCGTGGTTCGGTCTGTTCGTTCCGGTGCTGCTGGCCGGGGCGCTGTGGCGCCGTTCCGCCGTGGCGGTGGCCGCGCTGCTGCTGCCGGTCATCGTGTGGCTGAACCTCTTCGGCGGGCTCCTCGGCGACAAGTCCCAGCCGGGCGGCGACCTCACCCTGGTCAGTCACAACGTCGGCGCCGACAACCCCGACCCGGCCGGCACCGCCCGCGACCTGATCGCCTCCGGCGCGGACGTGCTGGCCCTGGAGGAGATCACGTCACAGGACAGGGGCACCTACGAGGAGCGGCTGGCGAAGACGTACCCGTACCACACGGTGCTGGGCACGGTCGGGCTGTGGAGCAGGCTGCCGCTGTCGGACACCCGGCCCGTCGAGATCGAGACGGACTACGGGCCGCTGGCGGCCACCAAGCCGGCCGACGTCAAGCTGGCCGGCAACCGGGCGCTGCGCACCACGGTGGCCACCGACCAGGGACCGCTGGCGGTGTACGTGGCCCACCTGGGGTCGGTACGGGTGAATCCGCGGGCGGGCTTCTGGACGGACTCGCGGGACAGGAACGCGCAGGCGCTGGGCAGGGCCGTCGCCGCCGAGCGCAACGAGCGGGTGGTGGTGCTCGGCGACCTGAACGGCGCCGTGGACGACCGGGCGTTCGACGGTCTCACCTCGCGGTTGCGCTCGGCCCAGGAGGAGGCCGGGGACGGCTTCGGCTTCAGCTGGCCGGCGACGTTTCCGGTGGTGCGGATCGACCAGATCCTGGTCCGTGGCGTGGAGCCGACGAGTTCGTGGGTGCTGCCCGCCACCGGGAGCGATCACCTGCCGGTGGCGGCCGCGATCAGCTGGTGAGCCATCGACGACGTGCCATTGGATCGATGAAGCGCCATTGGAGTGTCAGCGCGGCCTGTGGTCGGCACAGCGATGAGTTTCGGCAGCACGCTGGGTCTACGCAGCGATGAACCGCGCTTGAGGAGGACTGCATGACCGCTACCTACACGTTCGACGTGTTCTCCAGCCTCGACGGCTACGGCGCCGCCGGCGGCGACTGGACCGGCTACTGGGGCAAGCAGGGGCCCGAGCTGCTCGACCACCGCCTCGCCCTGTACGGCGGGGAGCAGCGGATGGTGTTCGGCGCCAACACCTACCGGGCCTTCGCGCAGATGCTGGCCGAGAGCACCGAGGACTCCGACGTGCGTGACCCTTGGGTCACCCGGATGAGGAACCTGCCGGCAACGGTCGTTTCGACGACCCTGGAAGGTCCTCTCGACTGGCCGGACGCGACGCTGGCGAGCGGTGACGCAGTGGATGTCGTCGCCCGTCTCAAGGAGGAGTCCGAGGTGCCGTTGCGCTCGCACGGCAGCCTGTCGTTGAACCGGGCGCTGATGGCCGCGGGCCTGGTCGACCGCTTGCAGGTGACGCTGTTCCCGGTCGTCACCGGTCGGACCGGCTTGGACCCGATCTTCCGGGGGGCCGCCGACTTCGACCTGGAGCTGCTGGAGAACCGGACGCTCGACGGACACATCCAGGAACTCGTCTACCGCCCCGTCCTCCATTGAACGAGCTTCCCTGTGCGTCCTGGTGATGATCGCGGCCCGGCTCACAGTCTGTAGTCGATCTTCTTTTCCTCTATCAGCTTCGCCAGCTCACCGTCCGACAGCGGGTGCAGAGTGTCGAGGAGTCGACGCAGCCCCGGTTCGTCGAGGAACTGGCTGCTGACCTGGACCTCCGCGTCCCGGTGGCGGCGTACGAGGGTGATGTCGTGGGTGTCGCCGGGCAGGTCGCGGACCCTGGCCAGCTCACCGTGGCCGTCCACCGTGCAGGTCGCGTCCTGCTCCACGGGCTCGGGGCATCGCAGAGGTTCCGTTGTGGACGGTGAGAGCACCACGAGGCCCACGTACCCGAGTTCGTACCCCGCGCGGGCGGGGCCGTACTCGACGGTGAAGGAGGCCGGGCCGACCTCGGCACGGGACAGTTGCATGCCGGGCGGCGTGGCACCCAGGTACAGCAACTCCGGGTTCTCCCGGTACCGCGCGACCTCCGCGTCGTACTGGCGCTGCCGCGCCTGCGCGGGGCCGACGAAGCCGCCGTAGGCCACCCCGGCCGCGAGCACGGCCAGCGCCGCCAGCCGCACCCCCCGGCTGGGCACGAAGAACGCCGCGGCCACCGCGTACGGCACCCCGGTCAGCGCGATCCGGGTGCCGGCGCCTCCCAGGTCGACGTCCGCGGCGTAGGCGGCCAGACCTGCCGCGACGCCCGCCGTACCGAGGACGAAGACCAGCACCGCCCAACCGAGCCGCCGCGACGCGGAGTCGCACAGCGGCACCACGGTCCTCGCCGGCAGACCTGCCACGGCCAGCAGACCCACCGTCAGCGGTACGCCGAGCAGGAAGACCGGCACTGTCGCGCCGGTACCGCCGCCCCACGCCGAGGCCACGATCCCGAAGCCGAGCACCGGCATCATGGCCGCCGTCATGGCCCAGACCAGGAGGAGATGCAGGGCCGTGAGGGCCGCTCTGCCGCTTGTCATGGCGCGGAGCCTGTCAGCCCGGCGTCCTGGGCAGCATGAGTACGCGTACTCAGATCGTGGGCATCACCGTGAGGTCCGAGCGGTCAGCGCCTGAGCTCGTCCAGCAGCCGGGTGGCCGCCATCGCCCAGGTCCGCTTCTCGGCCAGGGCCGCGCGTACGGTGGCGGCGTCGGCGAACGCGGCGTCCAGATTGCCGAGGGCCATCGAGATCGCGACACGCCAGTCGTCGACGTTGGCGTCCTCATGCCGCTTCCCGTTCCGCACCGGCACCACGAGTCGGTTGATCATCTCGGGCATGTCCTGGGAGAGCAGCTCCTCCACCAGCCGGCCCAGACCGCTGGCGCCGCTGATCAGGACGGGGGTGCCCGAGGTGATCGCCTCCAGGCCGGCCAGGCCGAACCCCTCGACCCGTGAGGGCATCAGGACCAGGCTGGAGGTACGCAGGTCGTTGCGGACGTCCGTCAGATCGTCGGTGAAGTTGCGGGGCAGCACCGTGACCGCAGGGCAGTCGGCGATGTCCTCGAGCCGCTCCTTCAGCGCCCTGCCCTCCCCCGGCCTCGCCCCGCGGACCAGGAGTTCCACCTCCCGGTGCGGGCTGCGACCGCGCATGGCCGCGCCGACCGCGCGCGCCGCCAGGTCGACACCCTTGATCCCTTCGTCGGAGAGCCGCCCGAAGAGCAGGATCCTGGGGATGCCCGGCGGTCGGGTGCGGGGCTCCGCACCGAATCCGTCGGGGTCGTCGAAGCCGGGGTCGAGCCGTACCGGGGCCGCGATCCCCCCCTTCTCGTGCACATGCCTGCTGAACCAGTCGTGCAGCAGCGGCCCGACGCACACCGTCAGATTCGCGCCCCGTGCCAGCGCTTCCTCGGCTTTCCCCCGTTCCTCGGCCACCGCCGCCTCGTCCACGGTGGCGCCCGGCTCGTGCTGCTTGTGGAAAGGAGTGTCGTCGGCGGACATGTGGATGAAGTGCACCCGCTGCGCGTCAGGGAAATGGCGCTGCATCTCGCAGGCGTAGTAGCCGGTGATCCAGCTGTGGCCGATGATGATGTCCGGCTCCACACCGTCGGGCAGTTCCGGCCTCCGCATGAGGCCTTCGTGGCGCGGCCGCCCCTTCTCCACCGGTGCGGCGATCAGCCGTACCTCGCCGGCTTCGGCGTCCTCCGTGTCCTTCGCCGAGAGCTCGGGCACCACGCAGTACGTCTCCAGGGACAGCGCGGCGAACGCCCGGCACAGGTAGCGGCTCATCGCGCTCAGCCCGCCCTTGGCGGGCAGCCACTCGTCGGCGACCACCAGCAGCACCCGCTGCCCCGAGGAGCCCTTGGCCGGGGCGGCCGCGGACGTGTCCGGCTCCGCCGCCGGGGTTTTCGGCGCGAGGGATCCGGGCGGCGGGGACGCCGGTGTCGCCTGTTCCCGCAGGACGGCCTGTGCCTGAACCTCCGTCGGCAGAGCGGCCTCGGCCGGCGCGTCGTCCGAGCCGGTCGGCTCCGTCTCCTCGGTCCACGCCGACCCGTTCCACACCATGGGCGCGCTCGCCCACTCGCTGCCGAGGATCGGGCCCAGGAGCGCGGCGGCCTCGGTGGGGGTCTCGCTGTCGATCCTCGCCACGGCGCCCGTCTGCTGGTTGACCACTTCGACGCGGACCCAGCCGGCCACCGCGGGCGGAGCCGACGCCAGCCATCGGACGATCTCCCGGGACGCTCGCCCGAGTTCACGTTCGCCGTCCTTCCCTGTCACGCCGAACGCGTTGACCACGACGGCGGTGACGGCGTGTCCGCCCGCCCGCTCGGGGCCACGATCGCCCAGGTCGAGGCCGGGCTTCGCCGAGAGTCCCGACGCGCGGAAACGTGCGTAGAGGACTTTGATCTGTTCGCCGATCACGCCCGAGGCGGACTGGACGATCAAAGACACGATCACCGGGTCCATGCCCTGATGATGTCAGAGAACCACGGTTTCGCCCTCCCTTGTCCCACTCCTCGTGATTGCATGACCACGTGGCAACACGTCCCCAAACCCCGCTTCTGGACGCCCTGTTGGAGCCTCGGGCCGTGTTCCGCGGCATGCCGGGCGAGCCGCCGGACCCGGAGATCTGGCAGCGCGCTGCGCGGGCCGCGGCCGGGCTGCACGGGCTCGGGCAGTGGGGCGAACTCGCCGGGTTCTACGGCGATCTGGCCGATGACGCGTGGCGGGAGGGTCGGTATCGGCGGAGCCTTCGGTTGCTGCTGGCCGCCCGCGTGGCCGCGGTCCGGGCGGGCGACGGCGCGAAGGTCGTCGCCGTCACGAGCCTGCTGGCCATGCGTCACCGGCTGCGGGGCGGCTTCGTGGTCGCCGAGGCGTGGGACCACGCCCAACTCGCCCGCCCCCTCGACGAGTCGATGGCCAGGGCGCACGCGGTGGCCCGGCGTGAACTGGCCACGCTGCGGGGGCTGACCGGGGGGTACCAGGAGGGCATCGCCCAGTGCGAGCAGGCGCTCGAGGTGTGCCGCGCCTTCGCTGACCGGCCCGGCATGGCGCTGATCCACGTACAGGTTCTGCTCGAACGCAGCCTGGGCGAACGGCTGTCGGGACGGCTGGACCTCGCGCTCGCGACGCTCGCCGAGGCACGGAACCTGGCCGAGGCGCACGAGAGTGAGGTGAACGATCTGACGCGCGGCATGATCGCCGTACGCGAGGCGCGGCTGTACGTCATGGTCGGGGATCCGCGGACGGGCCTTGCCGCCTATCTGCGCGCCGAGTCCCTGTTCACCGGGGTGAGCGCGGACAACCTCGTGATCACCCGGATTTCCCGGATCGACTGTCTGAGGGCGCTGGGACGCACCGCGGACGCCCTGGCACTGGCGGACGAACTGGCCGAGGAGTGCGAACGGGCCGGTGAGCACGCCCGGCTCGGACAGGTTCTGCTGGAGCGGGCCGACATCCAGTACGCGACGGGGGACTTCGCGGGCGCGGCCGCCACGGCACGGCGGGCCGGGCAGGAGCGGCAGGACGACGACTCCCTCGAAGCGCTGCGCTGGCGGCGGCACCTGGCGCGTGCCCTGCTCGCCTCCGGCGGGGACCAGCGCGAGGCCGCAGCGCATCTGGGCGTGATCCTCACGACCGCCTGCCGCCCGGACCGCCAGGATCTGGCGCGCACCTGGCAGGCCCTCCACGAGGCGCTGTCGATCTCCGACGAGTCGGTGCTGCCCTCCGCCGTCTGGTTCGCCGCCGGACGCGGCGCGCTGACCGGCGCGGAACTGCAACGCGACCTGCTGAGCGCCCCTGAGGCCCGCTGGGGTGTGCACGCGGAGCGCGAGGAGGTGTACGCCGCGGCGATCCGGCTGCACTGCGCCGTCGCGGATCACGGCGCCGTGGCCCAGGTGATGGAGCTGGGCCGGGCCGATGTGCTCAACCGGGTGCTGCTGGACGGGAGTTCACTGACCCGCCCGCTGACCGGGCTGCCGCTGCTGCCGCCGCCGGCCGACGACGGCCGGCTGGACGACCTGTTCGCGCTGGGCTCGGACGTGGCGCGGGTGCTGGCGGGCGGGAGCGCCGACGAGATCGGTGTCCTGCCCCTGCCGGGCGGGCTGCCGTCACCCGAGGACCTGGACGGGCTCGCGGACGTGGTCGTGATGGTGCAGCTGGGCCACGGCACCGCGGGCTGGTGGTCGTCGACGGCCGTGCGGGAGCGGGGTGGCCGGTGGCGCGCGACGGTGGAGCCGGTGCCTGAGCGGCTGGACGCGTGGATCGGGCGGATGGCCGCCGGTACGCCGCTGCCGCCACGGGGCGTGGCACGGGCCGTGTGGCAGGCGCTGGGCGAGTTGCTGATGCCCGCCCCGGAGATCTGGCAGGGCACGCCCGAAGTCCCGCGGTCCGTCGTGATCTGCCCGGATCCCCGTCTGTGGCATGTGCCCTACGGTGCCCTGCTGCGCGGCGAGACCGCGCTGGTGGACGTGGCGGAGGTGACGCTGACGCCGAGCCTGCGCACCCTGTGCCTGGTCCGTGACCGGGCCCGGCAGGCCGGCCCGGCGGCACGAGGTGCGGGGACGGCGGCGCGAGGCGTGGGGACGGCGGGCAGCCTCTTGGACGACGCGTTGCCCGCGCACTCGCGTGAGCGGGCGGCGTTGGACGCCTGGCCCGGCGGGCACCGGCCGCTCGGCGCCCTGGCTGAAGTGGCGGGGCTCCCGGACCCGGCCCTGCTCTACGTCAGCGGTCACGGCGCCGCCCCGCGCGACTCGCGCGACTCGGGTGACTCGGTGCTGGGTCCGTCCGGGGTCACCCTGGACTCGCTGGCCACCCTGCCGCTGCCCGAACTGCTGCTGCTCGTGGGCTGCTGGAGCGCCACCGCGGCCAGCCGCTACGGGCGGGACCCGTTGAGTCTGGCCGTCGGAGGCCTTCTCGGGGGCGCGCGGACGGTCGTCGCCGGTGTCGGCCGGATCGGTGAGCAGGCCGCCGCCCGTATCGCCGGGGAGACCCTGCGGTACGTCGCCGAGGGGATGCCTGCGCGGTCGGCGCTGCGGGCCGCCGCGCGCGCCCTGCGCGACCGGCATCCCGAACTCGGCCCGTACGACTGGGCCGGCATGTGTGTGATGGGGGCCGGAGACTGATCCCGGGTCAGCCGGTCACCGCGGTGCGCAGGCCCGGCCGGGGCTCGAAGGCCGCCGCCGAGACGTCCCGGGCGAGCGTGGTCCCCTGGACGCCGTACGTGGCAATCGCGTCGACCCGCAGGATGAGGCAGAAGCGTTCCGTGCTCGCGAGCCGGGCGGACAGTTCACGGTGGGAGCGGCGCAGGAAGACCATCGCCGCGTGGTTGGTGACGGCGCTCTGGCCGCAGACGACGAACACGGGCCGTGTCGCGGACACCGGCCGGAACTTGGCGACGAGCACGTGCTCGCGTCGCCCGCGGTCCCACGGGAAGGTCTCCTCCCCCACCACGAAGGCCATGGAGTCCGGCCGGTCGCTGAAGGGCCGCACCTCGATGCCGGGGAGGTTGTGCTCCAGGTGCCCGGCGGTTCGTACGTTCGAGCCGTTCTCCGGGCCGCCGATGCAGAACTCCACGCTCGGTCCGTTGCTGTCGCGGAAGTCGCCGCTGACGCGCATCGACACCTCGCAGCCCAGTTCGCGGGCCAGCACCGCGGCCTCGACCATGGCCTGTACGTCATGATGCGCGGCCACGCCCGGCCGGTCCCACTTGTGGTTCATGACGACGATGCACGACTCACCCGGCCGCATCCCGAAGAACCGTGCCTTGCGGTGCAGCGCCCGTGTGTTCCGCCCGCGCTGCCACAGCCAGACGAACCCCCCGCTGACCATGCTGGTGAGCAGCCCGATCGCCACGTTCAGCGTGACCCCCGCCACCGTCGCCCCCTCCGTCGGTCCACCGTCTGACGCCGTCGGTGTGTGGCCATTCTCCCGGTTGGCGCGGTTGTCTTCCATAGCAGCTACAGGTCAGAGACAGGTCGGAGTGCTCCAGGTGCCGATTCTGAGAGCCGATCAGTTGTCGTCCTGGTAGAGGCAGAAGGGATGGCCGGCCGGGTCGATCATCACTCTGACGTTGTCCTGCGGCTGGTGCTCACTCTCCCGTGCGCCGAGTTCCACCGCGTGCGCCACGGCCTCGGGCAGATCCAGGACCTCGAAGTCGAGGTGCATGGTCATCCGTTGAGCACCTTCCTGGGCGGCCCACACGGGAGGGATGTAACCGTCCGAGAGTTGGAAGGCGAGGTAGGCGACGCCCTCGGGCGGCGCGATGGCCGCCCCGTCGGGGTCCTCCTTGGCGATCTCCCAGCCCAACAGCTCTGAGTAGAAGCGCGCCAGCGCCTGCGGGTCGGGCGCTTCAAGCACGATGCCCCACCAGTCGTGTCTGGACATCCGAGGGGTACTGGGCTCGTGGTCGGGTCGTCCGCGCATGCCGGTGAGTATTCCCTGCCGCCCGGACTTTCCGAAGGCCCAGGTCGGAGTCTTCTGGCATGGCGGTTCACGGTGCTGAGGCAGTAGGCCGAGCCTCCGGAAAAACTCTTTGGCGGGCCACGGCGGCGGTTGCTAGTCTCCCGGAGGCCGTGCGAGAGAACGAGGAGGTGGTACCCGTGAACGCAGTATCGACATGGGTGCTCCCCTCCGGGGTCACGGTCGGGCGATAGGCAGGTCGTCCGGGAGCGCCGTTCACGCGCACTCCCGAAAGGCACGACCATGCAGTTCACTTCTGAAAAGCGCCTCGACGACGGCGTCCTGCAACGCGAATTCACCCTCGGCGAGATCCCCGGCACACTGTGGACCTCCGGATCCGCACCGGCCCCGCTGGTCCTGATGGCCCACAACAACGGGCTGCCCAAGGCGGACCCCAGGCTGGTGGCCCGGGCCCGGTACACCGCGGCGCGCGGCTACGCGGTGGCCAGCATCGACGCCGCCGGTTGCGGTGACCGTCCCCGTTCCGCCGCCGACGAGCAGACCCGTGCCGACCTCCGTCGGGCGATGCAGGCCGGTGAACCGGTCGACGAGATCTTCGAGTCGTTCATCGGGCCGCTGGTCGAGAACGCGGTCCCGGAATGGCGGACCACGCTGGACGCCCTCCTTGAACTGCCCGAGATCGGCGGCCCGGTCGGGTACTCCGGAGGATGGACCGCCCTCGGTATCCGGCTGGCGGTCGTCGAGCCGCGCATCGCGGCCGCGGGCTTCTTCGCCGGGGGCTACGTGCCCCGTGCCCAGCGCGAGGAAGCCCGGCAGGTCACCGTTCCGCTGCTGTTCCTACTGCAGTGGGACGACGAAGGGAACCCCCGGCAACGGGCCCTGGACCTCTTCGACGCCTTCGGCAGCAAGGAGAAGACCCTGCACGCCAACCTGGGCGGGCACACCGGCACGCCGTGGTTCGAGTTGGAGGACGGGTGCCGGTTCCTGGACCGACACCTGAAGTGAGGCCGGGCCGTCCGTCCATGCGGTGGTAGCTCTCACGACTCCAGAGCTGAGAGCTGAGGGTTGAGACGGGACGATGGCGTCGTGCAGGTCGACGCCATCGTCACCGTACGTCCCGTAGCTGGAGCAGATACGTCGCGGTCAACGCCACGGCCCGGTCCGCGTCATGCGACAGCTCCGCCAGGGCGCGTGACGCCGTCGCCCCCGGAATGCCCGCCAGAGCCTGGGTCAGCCGTCCGCGGGCAGGTGCTTCGGTCGCGGCGTGGGCGAGGCGGTCGGCGAGTCCGGTCGCGAGCCGGTCCGCCGTCTCGGTGTCGATCGCGAGCACGCTCAGTGCGTCGGCCGCGTCGGTGTCGTTCCGTCCCTCCACGATCATGTCGAGGAGTGTCGGGACCGCGTCGGCCACGCCCCGTGTCCCGAGTGCCACGGCGGCGTGGGCGCGGACGACGGCGTCAGAGTGCGCGAGGGCATCCCGTAGGTACGCGTTCGCCTCCCCGTCCGGCATCTCGACAAGGGCCTGTACGGCGCGTTCGCGTACCGCGGCCACCGGGGAGTCGAGGCCCTCCGCCAGGAGTGCCGTGCCGGCGTCGCCCGATCGCGCCAGAGCCCAGCGAAGGGCTCCGGCGACGTTCGGCTCCGTCTCGTTCAGTGCCGCCTCGACCAGGGCCTCCACCGGGACCGGAACGTCGTCGGCCGCGGAGAGGGCGGCCCGCTGGCGCGCGTCGGCGCTCTTGGACTGGAGTGCCTGGAGGAGTGCGACGACCTGGAGGACGTCTTCCCAGCCGGCGGGGTCGGCGGCATCGATCCGGCGTAGTCGTGTGAGCAGTTCGGTCTCCGCCGCGATGCGTTCGCGCGTCTGGCGGATGAGGTCGGCGACCAGCACCGAGGGCGTGAAGCCGGGGTCGTCGAGGGCGCGTCCGATCTCACGCAGCGACAGGCCCAGCGACCGCAGGCTCTCGATGTGGAAGATCCGCTGGATGTCCTCCCCGGAATACTCCCGATAGCCGGAGCCGGTACGGCCCGAAGGACACACCAGTCCCAGCGACTCGTAATGCCGGAGCATGCGGGCACTGACCCCGGACCGTCGCGCCACCTCACCGATCAACACGCCCTATCGTCCCTCCTCGCCGGACCCGCCGAGGGCCACGACGCGCTTCGCCTCCTCGATCGCGTACTCGAATCCAGTGTCGGGGTCGCGCAGCAGCCGTTGTGTGGCGAGCGCGTGCGCGCGGGCGCGCGGGTCGGGCGCCGTCGTCGCGGCGCGCAGGGCCGGCTCGATCACCTCGCCCAGCGCGACCAGCGCCCGGCTGAGGCTCAGCTGCGTCTCCCGGCCGCCGCGTCCGAGCTGCGACGCCAGGGCCTTGGCCAACTCGGGCTCCTCTCCTTCCGGTACGAGCACGACCGCCGCCCGCCAGGCGCTGCGCGCGACCTCGTCGTCGGCGTCCGTCAGGAGCGACAAGGTGATGGCCGGCCACGCCTGGCGGTCCCCGATCTTGGACAGCGTGTGCAGGGCCTGGCTGCGTGCCTGCGCGCGCTCCGAGCGGACTTCGCGGAGCAGCGCGGGCAGTGTCGCGGACACCGGGTGGCGGGTGAGCGCCCAGGTCAGCATGTCGCGGACGAAGAACTCGGGCTCGATCGCGCATCGCTCGACGAGCCTTTCGACGAAACGCGGGTCGGGTTTTGTGCCGACCGCCATTGCGGCCCGCAGTCGTACGGACGAACGGCCGTCCGCCAACCCCTGGAGCGCTCCCTCCGCGTCCGTGTGCGCGTTCATGCCCTGTCCCGTGATCGTCATCGCGACCACCTCCTCGGCGGCCAAGTGAAGGCCTTGTCACGGTGTCAAGGTCAAACAGGGCCCTCTTGCTCCTGCTCCGCGAGGTGACGTCAGCGGTGCTCGGGGTTGTCCGCACCCGGGCGGCAACCGGCGTCCCACTGTGAGCGCTGGTTGCCGTGGGCGGGGATGCCGCCGGCGCGTTTCAGCAGGGCGGCGATGTGCATCAGGTTCCAGGTCATGAAGCTGGTGTTGCGGTTGGTGAAGTCGTTCTCCGGGCCGCCGGAACCCGGGTCGAGGTACGACGGCCCGGGCCCGGCAGGACCGATCCAGCCGGCGTCCGCCTGGGGCGGGATCGTGTAGCCGAGGTGCTGGAGGCTGTAGAGGACGTTCATCGCGCAGTGCTTCACTCCGTCCTCGTTGCCGGTGATCAGACAGCCGCCGACGCGACCGTAGTAGGCGTACTGCCCCTGGGAGTTGAGCAGTGAGGAGCAGGCGTAGAGACGCTCGATGATCCGCTTGGTGACCGAGCTGTTGTCGCCGAGCCAGATCGGGCCGGCGAGCACCAGGATGTCCGCGGCCATCACCTTCTCGTACAGGGCCGGCCAGGCGTCGGTGGCCAAGCCGTGTTCCGTCATGTCCGGGTAGACGCCGGGAGCGATGTCGTGGTCGACGGCGCGGATCAGGTCCGTTCGCACGCCGCCGGTCTCCATGACGGCCCGGCTCTTGTCGATCAGGCCCTGGGTGTGGCTGAGCTGCGGGGACGGTTTGAGCGTGCAGTTGATGTACAGGGCGGTCAGGTCGTCGTAGCGGGACGGGGTGTCGGTCGAGAGTGAGGATGTCATGCGGGCAGCGTCTCGCGGGGCTTCCGTTTTGTCCCGGTCCGACGCACCCGCGCATGCCTTACGGAGTCATGACGTGCAGGCGTGGAACAGGGGCGCGGCGCCCGTACGGACCTAGCGTGGCCGTATGCGTGTACTGGTCACCGGCGGTGCCGGGTTCATCGGGTCCCATGTGGTCGAGGCGCTCGCGGCACGCGGGCACGAGCCTGTCGTGTTCGATGTGCGGGAGGATCCCGGCGCGGACGTGCGGGACCCGGTGGCCGTGGGTCGCGCGCTGCGCGGTGTGGACGCCGTGTGCCATCAGGCCGCGATGGTGGGGCTCGGCAACGGGGTCGCCGACGCGGCCGAGTACGTCTCGCGCAACGACCTGGGGACCGCGGTGCTGCTCGCCGCCATGGCGGAGGCGGGCGTACGGCGTCTCGTGCTGGCCGGGTCGATGGTGGTCTACGGGGAGGGGCGGTACGCGTGCCCGCGGCACGGTGTCGTACGGCCCGGGCCGCGTGCCGTCGCCGACCTCGACGCGGGCCGGTTCGAGCCGACGTGCCCGGTGTGCGGGGCCGACCTCTCCCCCGGTCTGGTCGGCGAGGACGCCCCGGCCGATCCGCGGAACGTGTACGCGACGACCAAGCTCACCCAGGAACACCTGGCCGCCGCCTGGGCCCGCTGCGCCGACGGATCGGCGGTGTCGCTGCGCTACCACAACGTGTACGGCCCCGGAATGCCCCGCGACACCCCGTACGCCGGTGTCGCCTCCTTCTTCCGTTCGGCGCTCGCCCGGGGTGAGGCGCCGCGGGTGTTCGAGGACGGGCGGCAGCGGCGGGACTTCGTGCACGTCCGGGACGTGGCGGCGGCCAACGTGGTGGCGTTGGAGGCCGCGGCCGCCCGGGGCGGGCTCACGGCGTACAACACCGGCAGCGGTGAGCCGCACACCGTCGGCGAGATGGCGCGGGCGCTGGCCGCCGCCCACGGCGGGCCCGATCCGGTCGTCACCGGTGAGTACCGGCTCGGGGACGTACGGCACATCACGGCGGACTCGTCGCGGCTGCGCGAGGAGCTGGGGTGGAAGCCGGAGGTCGGGTTCGAGGAGGGCATGGCGGAGTTCGCCCGGTCCGGGATGCGCGGGGCGTAGGCCCCTGACGGACCGGTGGTGCTGCCCGCGTTCAGGAAGCGGCGGCGGGCAGCACCACCTCGAAGCGGCAGCCGCCGGGGATGTTGCGTACGGTGGTCCGGCCGCTGTGTGCCTCCACGATCCCGCGGACGATGGCGAGGCCGAGCCCCGCGCCGGCCGGGGGTGTCCGGGCGTGCGTGCCGCGCCAGCCGGTGTCGAAGACGCGCGGCAGGTCCTCGTCCGGGATGCCTCCGCAGCCGTCCGTCACCGACAGCACCACGCCCTCGGCGGAACGCTCCACTGCGATGGCGACCGTGCCGTCGGCCGGGGTCCGGCGGATGGCGTTGACCAGCAGGTTGCCCAGCACCCGGCTCATCTCCTTGCCGTCCACCTCCACGGGGACCGGCTCGATGCGGCCGCCCACCAGCCGCACCCCGTATTCCCGGGCGAGCGGGTCGGCTCCCGCGAGGGCGTCGCCCACCAGGTCGTAGAGGGAGATCCGGGCGAGGGTCAGCGGGAGTGTGCCGGCGTGGATGCGGGAGAGTTCGAAGAGGTCGCCGACCATGTCGTTGAGGCGTTCCACCTCGGTGCGCATCTGCTTCAGATAGCGGTCGGGGTCGGCGGCGACGCCGTCCTCCAGGGCCTCGGACATGGCGCGCAGGCCGGCCAGTGGGGTGCGCAGGTCGTGCGAGATCCAGGCGACGAGTTCACGCCGGGAGGTCTCCAAGGCGCGTTCCCGTTCCCGGGACTCGGCGAGTCTGGCGCTGGTGGCCGCCAACTCGCGGCTGAGCGTGTCCAGTTCGGCGGTGGCCGGCTCGACGGGGGCCTGGAACGCGCCGCCGTCGCCGAAGGAGCGTGCGGCTATGGCGAGTTCGTGGCTGCGGGCGACGACCCAGCGGCCCAGCAGCAGCGCCGTGGCCAGGGAGACGACGGCCGCCATGGCGACGACGGTGGTGACGACGGTCAGGTCGTGCGGGGAGAGGAACATCGCCCAGGCGACGGCGAGCGTCCCCGCGAGCATGGCGACGACTCCGACCGCCGCGACCACGGTGAGCGAGGCGGTGAGCGAGCGGCGCCGGATCAGCCGCAGCACGCCCGCTCCGGTCAGACCGGAGGCGGCCGCGCCGGCGAAGGCGTACAGGGCGATCAGCAGGGTGTCACGCATGATCGGCCTCCGCTCCCGTGGGCTCGAAGCGGTAGCCCACGCCCCACACGGTCTGGATCAGCCGGGGCCGGGCCGGGTCGTCCTCGACCTTGCCGCGCAGACGGCGGACATGGACGGTGACCGTCGACAGGTCGCCGAAGTCCCAGCCCCACACCTCGCGCATCAGGTCCTCGCGGCCGAACGCCCGCCCCGGATGCCGAAGGAAGAAGGAGAGCAGGTCGAACTCCCTGAGGGTGAGGGCGAGTTCGACGCCGTTCTTGGTGGCGCGGCGGGCCGAGGGGTCGACGCTGAGGCCGGCCGCTGCCAGCCGTTGCCCGGTGTCGGCGGGGCGGCTGCGGCGCAGTACCGACTCCACCCGCAGCACCAGCTCGCGCGGGCTGAAGGGCTTGGTGACGTAGTCGTCGGCGCCGACCTCCAGGCCCAGGATGCGGTCGTCCTCGTCGCCGCGGGCGGTGAGCATGATGACCGGCACCGGGCCGTGCCCGCGGATGCGCCGGCACACCTCCAGGCCGTCCATGCCGGGCAGCATCAGATCCAGGACGACCAGGTCCGGCCAGTGCGCGGCGGCACGGGTGAGGGCGGTCGGACCGTCGTCGGCGCGGTCGACGGCGTAACCGGCGCGGTCCAGGTATCCGGCGACGACCTCGGCGACGGTCGGATCGTCGTCGACGACCAGGATCCGGGGGGCCTCTTCACGGACTCGCGCCACCGGGGGCTCGTACGGCTGTTCCTGCATGCCCCCAGCCTCGCACCGCGCCGCCTGAGATGCCGCGTCCGACCATCACCTCGCCTTCGACGTCCGCGTTTCGTAAGGAGCGGGAGTCCGTTATGTCCGCTTCGCGTTCGTAGGGTGAAAGCGTGACGACGACTTCTTCCGACGTCGACGTGGTGCTGCCCTGTCTGAACGAGGCCGAGGCCCTGCCCTGGGTTCTCGAACGGATCCCGCCGGGCTGGCGCGCACTCGTCGTCGACAACGGTTCCACCGACGGCTCGGCCGCCATCGCCCACGCGCTCGGCGCGACCGTCGTGCGCGAGACGCGCCGGGGCTTCGGCGCCGCCTGCCACGCCGGGCTGCGGGCCGCCACCGCCGACGTGGTGTGCTTCTGCGACTGCGACGCCTCCCTCGACCCGTCGCTGCTCGTGCCCTTCGTACGCGAAGTGCGCGACGGCGAGGCCGATCTGGTGCTGGGCCGGCGACGCCCGCAGGGGCGGGGCGCGTGGCCCGCGCACGCCCGCGTCGGCAACCTCGCGCTCGCGCGGATGCTGCGCCGCCGCACCGGACTGCGACTGCACGACCTCGGTCCGCTGCGCGCCGCCCGCCGGGAGCCGCTGCTCGCCCTCGGCCTCACCGACCGGCGCAGCGGCTATCCGCTCCAGATGGTCGTGCGCGCGGCCGACGCCGGCTGGCGGATCGCGGAGCACGACGTGCCGTACCTGCCGCGCTCCGGGGCCTCGAAGGTGACGGGTACCTGGCGGGGCACCTGGCAGGCCGTGCGGGACATGAGTCGCGTGCTGGGCGAGACGCCCGCGCATGGAGGAGGAACCGTCCGTTGAGTGTGTCGACCACGCTGCTCGTCATCGCCAAGGAACCGCGACCTGGCCGGGTCAAGACCCGGCTCACCCCGCCGTTCACGCCCGAGGAGGCGGCCGGGCTGGCCGAGGCGGCCCTCGCCGACACCCTCCACGCGGTGGCGGCCGTATCCGCCGCCCGGCGGGTCCTCGTCCTCGACGGCACCCCCGGTCCCTGGCTGCCGCCCCGCTTCGACGTCGTACCGCAGTGCGCGGGCGGCCTGGACGAGCGCCTGGCGGACGCCTTCGCGCGCTGCGCCGGCCCGGCCCTGCTGATCGGGATGGACACCCCGCAGGTGACACCCGAACTGCTCGACGTCGACTTCTCCGACTGCGACGCCTGGTTCGGGCCTGCCGAGGACGGCGGCTTCTGGGCGCTCGGACTGGCCGAACCCGACCCCGGTCTGCTGCGGGGCGTTCCCATGTCGACCGCCGTGACGGGCGCGCTGCAACGCGAGCGGCTGATCCGCGCGGGGCTGCGGGTGCGCGACCTGCCCCGGATGCGCGACGTCGACACCGCCGCCGACGCCCACGCCGTCGCCGCGCTGGCCCCGCACAGCCGGTTCGCCGCACGACTGGCCCGGTGCATGGCGGTCGCGGGAGCCGACTCCTCCCGGGAATCCGGGCCGGCAACGCGGCCGGCCACGCCCCCGGCCGGCCCCCGATGAGCACCGTGCCCGCCACCACCGCCGCCTGGGCGGCCGCCGACCCCTACGCGGCCGCCCTGCGCTGCGGCCACGGCCCGCTGTTCCTGCGCCGCACCGACGGCTGGCTGCTGCCGCTGGAGGTGGAACGCTGGTGCGCCCGGGCCGACGCGGTCGACCGGGCGGTGCTCGACCGGTGCGAGGGCACCGTGCTGGACGTGGGGTGCGGGCCGGGACGGCTGGTGGCGGAACTGGCCACCCGGGGCCGGGCCGTGCTCGGCATCGACGTCAGCGCGGCCGCCGTCGACCGCACCGTGCGGCTCGGCGGCCCGGCGCTGCGGCGCTCGGTCTTCGAGCCGCTGCCCGGCGAGGGCCGCTGGGGCACGGTCCTGCTCATGGACGGCAACGTCGGCATCGGCGGCGACCCGCGCGCCCTGCTGGACCGGGTGGCCGCGCTGCTGCGCCCCGGCGGCCTGCTGATCGCCGAGACCGCACCGGTGGACGTCGACGAACGCGCCCAGGTGCAGGTCGTCGGCCCCACCGCCTCCGGTGAGGCCGACGACCACTTTCCCTGGGCGCGGCTCGGCAGCATGGCGCTGCTGCGGTACGCGCGGGGCTGGGAGCGTGCCGGTCAGTGGACGGCGGGCGGACGCTGCTTCGTCGCCCTGCGCAGCCGCCGCAGTCGCACCGCCAGCAGCAGTGCCGAGCCGCCGAAGAGGACGGCGGTGATCAGCAGCCAACGGGTGAGGAACCCGACCTCCGGCAGCCCGGTGGCGGACGGGTAGCGCTGCTCCACCCTCCCGCTGATCAGCGGAAACCACACGAGAAGGAGCAGTCCGGACAGGGCCGCCGGTACGCGCACGTACATCGCCCAGTCCCGGCGCCGCACAGCGCCGAGTCCCCGTACGGTCGCCCGGTCCAGGGTCGCGTAGAGCGGCAGCAGCACCAGGTCGTGCAGCACTGCCGCGCCCACGAACCACAGCGCCACGCCGAACCAGTCGTCCGCGAGGAGCCGGATCCCCGCGTAGGCGGCGAGCGCGAACGAGCAGGCGAGCAGCAGGAGTTGGAAGGGGCTTCCGAGGGGGATCCGCGGCGGGCGCATCACAGGTCTCCGAACGTCATCCGGGCCACCCACTTGGTGTTGAGCACACCGGGTGCGGCGGGCACGATGATGCGTGCCGGGTAGCCGTGGTCGGGGGACAGCTCCTCGCCGTTGACGTACAGGGCGAGCAGGGAGCGGGGGTCGGCCACCTGGTTGGCGCGCAGGGCGGCTTTCCGGAAGGCGCCGCGTCGCTGGAGGGACTCGACGAACAGGTCGGGCGGGTCGTCGTGGCCGACGAGCGCCGCGAGGTCGCGCAGCCGCACCCCGCGCCACCACTGGTCGGACGTCGACCATCCCTCGACGCAGGCGATGGGCAACGCCGAGCTGTGCAGGGGGAGTTCGAGGAGCCTGGAGCGGCTCAGGCGGACGGTGCCGGTGCGTCCTGTCACCACGAGCTGCCAGGCGTCGGCGCCCGTCTCCGCCGCGTCGATGCCGGCGTACGCGGCGGTCTTGTTGATCTGGAAGCCGTTCGGTCCGCTGCCGGGTTCGCGGCCGCCATGGGGTGCGAGGAGCGCGGTGCGCCGCAGTGGGCCGTCGAAGCTCTGCCCGGCCGTGGTGGCGAACAGCAGCAGCGAGCCACCTCCGACGAACCACAGGGCGCCGCGCCGGGAGACGGTCGGGTCGGCGGGGCGCGGTGACACCAGGTCGTTCTTCTCCTCGCGGAGCTGTCGCAGGTTGCGCAGCGCGATGGGCATCTTCAGCAGCGCGTGGGCGACGAACGCGGCGAAGAACACCCAGGCGCCGTAGAAGTGCAGGGGGTAGAAGGAGCCGGGGAAGACGTAGTCGAGCTGGACGTTGAGCACCCCGGTGACGAACTCGAACAGCCCGCCGCCGACCAGGAGCAGCAGGGAGATCCGCTCCAGGGCGTGTGTGAGCGAGCGGGCCGGGGGCAGGGCGAACAGCCTCGGTACGACGGACCACAGCTTGGCGAGCAGGACGGGGATCAGGGTGATGCCGAGGGTGACGTGGACGCCCTGGTTGAGCCGGTACAGCCAGTGCGGGTTCGTCGGCCAGGCGAAGAGGTAGAAGCCGAGGATCCCCTTGTCCGGGGTCTTGTCGTTCACCGGCGACAGGTCCGGGTTGTAGGCCGCGTACGAGACCAGGCCCGTCACGAACAGCACGGTGATGCCGACGAGCAGGACGAGGCCCAGCACCGAGGTGAACCAGGGGCCGCGCAGCGGGCTGCGCCAGAAGCCCGGTGAGGAGGGGAGCCGCGTATCGCGTGGATCGTCTCGCATGGCCCGACCGTAGGCCCGGACCTGCCCGGGAATGGGTGCGTAAACGATGACGAAACGCTGACGTCCGGCCCGGACGGCGGTCCGCACCCGCCCTGTCGGCCTAGCGTTCCGGGCGTGACCCGCTCCCTGCGCCGTGACCTGTACGCCTCGGTGGCCGCCGTACTCCTCGTGACGGCAGCCGTGCTGATCGGCCACCACATTCAGTCGACCAGCCACACCCTCTTCGTCAACTGGCCGCCGCTGCTGGCGACCTGGGGCCCGCACCTGGGTCCGGGCACTCCGGCGGCCGTCGCCGTGGCGATCGGCACCGTGGTGTACGGGCCCGCCCTCGCGGCCCGTCTCCCCTGGCGGAAGCTGCTCCCGCTGGCCTGGGCCACGGCCCTGGTGTGGATCTTCTCCCTCGCCCTGATCGACGGCTGGCACCGGGGCATCGCCCGCCGGCTCACCAGCCGCCACGAGTACCTCCAGGTCATCGACCGCTTCGACGACATCCCGAACGCATTGCGCGGCTTCACCGGCCACATCCTTCTCGGCTCCCCCGACCACTGGCCCGCCCACGTCGCCGGTCATCCGCCGGCCGCTCCGCTCACCTTCGTCCTGCTCGACCGGATCGGTCTCGGCGGCGGGGGCTGGGCCGGGGTGTGGTGCATCACCGTCGGCGCGACGGCCTGTGTGGCCGTGCTGGTCACCGTCCGCGCCCTGGCCGACGAGACGCTCGCGCGCAGGGCGGCCCCCTTTCTCGTGCTGGCGCCGGCCGCCGTGTGGATGGGGACCTCGGCCGACGCGTACTTCGCCGCGGTGGCTGCCTGGGCGGTGGCGCTGCTGGCGCTGGCGGTGACCGGACGGTCCTTGTGGTGGGCCGGGGCGTCCGGCCTGCTGTTCGGTCTGACCTGCTATCTGTCGTACGGCCTCACGCTCGTCGCGCTGATCGGGGCGGCGGTGCTGTGGCTCGGCCGGCGCGGGCTGCGGGAGCGGCCCGCCCTGCTGGTGCCGCTGTTCGCCGGGCTGGCCGTGGTCCCGGCGCTGTTCACGCTCGCCGGGTTCGACTGGTGGGAGGCGTACCGCCTGCTGGTGACGCGCTACCACCAGGGTGTGGGCGGGATCCGCCCCTACGACTACTGGGTGTGGGCCAACCTGGCCTGCGCCGTGCTCATCACGGGCCTGGCAACGGTGGCGGGGCTGCGGCGGACCGGTGCGGTGCTCGTTCGCGCCCGTGGCGGCACCCACGGCCGGACCGCCGAGGCCCGCCTCGCCCTCCTCGTGTCCGCCGCCCTCCTCGCCCTGCTGGTCGCCGACCTGTCCGGCATGAGCAAGGCGGAGACGGAACGGATCTGGCTGCCCTTCGCGATCTGGCTCCTCCCGGCGTGCGCCCTCCTCAACCGGCCCCGCGCCTGGCTGGCCGCCCAGGCGCTCCTGGCGCTGCTCCTCAACCATCTGCTGCTGACCGGGTGGTGACCGGACGGGGGGCGTGGTGCGCCAGGTGTGGCCGGCCATGCCGCGTCGCAGGCCGACGTGGCCGTGCCTGTGGCGCCCCCGGCGGCCCGGCCGACACCGCGACGGCGTGGCCCCCGCCGGTGGGGCTCGCCGTCGCGGAGGGCCGTACGGGTTGTGCCTGGAGAGCAGCCGGGCACCAGCGACCGCCCTTCGAGATGACGACGTGATGTCGACCTAGGCTGGCGTCATGGCCACCGGGGCGGTGCACCCAGCCGGAAACGCCGGAATGGAGGGCGTCAGCATGTCGGAGTCCGCGCGGGAGCTGGCCGCGGTCCAGCGTGAGCACTGGCAGCGGACGTACGGGGAGCATCCGGGGATGTACGGCGAGAGGCCGTCCGAACCCGCAGTCCACGCCGCCGGGGTCTTCCGCGCCGCCCGCGCCGGAGCGCTGCTGGAGCTGGGTGCGGGGCACGGCCGTGACGCGCTGTTCTTCGCACGCGAGGGCTACACCGTGCTGGCCACCGACTTCAGCCCGGTGGGTCTGGAGCAGCTGCGTGAGGCCGCCGCCGCCCGAGGCCTGGCCGAACGGGTCACGACGGCGGTCCACGACGTCCGCGAGCCACTGCCGCTCGCGGACGCCTCGGTGGACGGCGTGTTCGCGCACATGCTGCTCTGCATGGCGCTGTCCACCGAGGAGATCCACGCCCTGGTCGCAGAGGTGCGCCGGGTCCTGAGGCCGGGCGGAGTCTTCGTGTACACCGTCCGTCACACCGCGGACGCGCACTACGGGGTGGGGACGGGGCACGGCGACGACATCTGGGAGCACGGTGGCTTCGCCGTCCACTTCTTCTCCCGTGAACTGGTCGACGCCCTCGCGCAAGGCTGGAGCCTTCAGGAGGTGCACGCCTTCGAGGAGGGTGGCCTGCCGCGGCGGCTGTGGCGCGTCACGCAGACCCTCCCCGGGTGAGCGGAGCGCCCGGGCCTACGCCGAACCCTCGGCGCCCACCGCTTCCCGGTCCTGCGCGCCCGAGCACCTCAGCGCGAGGGCGGCGATGTCGTCGTCGAGCCTTCCGCCGCTGTGCTGGAGCAGATCCCGGTGCAGGCGGTCGAGGAGTTCACGGGGCTGTTCCGCGCCCTGGCCGCGCATCCAGTCCGGCAGGGGAAAGAACTGGCCCGCGTGGTCCCGGGTCTCGGACACGCCGTCCGTGTAGAGCAGGAGCTGGTCACCCGGGGTGAAGGAGACCCTGTCGACCCAGTAGCGGTCACCGATGAGTGCCGCGAGGTTGAGGGGCGGTGAGGGGATGGTGGGTTCGAGGAGCCGGACCTTCCCGCAGTGGGCGATCAGTGGCGGGGGATGTCCGCAGTTGAGGATGCGTATGTGGCCGCCGCCGTGCGGGATCTCGGCGAGCAGGGCGGTGGCGAAGTGCTCGGGCTGGTCCTGGATGGGAAACGCGGCGCTGTGGCGCGAGATGGTCGTCTCCAGGCGGTGGATGATGCCGTGCAGGTCGGGTTCGTCGTACGCGGCCTCCCGGAAGCAACTGATCACCGCCGAGGCGGCCCCGACCGCGGACAGGCCCTTGCCCCGCACGTCGCCTATGAGCAGCCGGACCCCGTGCGGGGTGCCGATCGCCTCGTAGAAGTCGCCGCCGATCCGGGCCTGTTCCTGGGCCGCGAGATACAGGGACTCGATCTCGACGTCCTCGATGCGGCGTGGCAGCGGGCGCAGCAGCACCTTCTGGGCCGCGTCGGCGACGAGTCTGACCTGGAAGAGGATCTCCTCGCGCTGCAGCCGGACATGGCTGCCGTACGCGGCCGCCAAGGTGACCGCGATGATCGCGGCGGAGGTGTACTGCGTCCCGAGATCGGTGTGGAAGAAGCTGAGGACGATCATGAACAGGAAGCAGAACGCCCCCAGCACAACGGTGGGGAGCACGGGCCACATCGCGGCGGCGAGGGCGGGCGCGGCGGGCAGCAGGCGGCTGAAGGCGATCTCCCTGGGTGTCGAGGACGCCAGGGCGACGATGAGGACGGTCAGGACCACGGGCGACAGCCGGGCGGCATCCCATCGGCCGGCATAGGCAGGAGCCGCCCGACGGCGCCACAGCCACCCAGGCATGATCACAAAATGCATCATATCGACCCAAGCGGGCATAGGGCGCGGGGAGCACCGCACACTGCCGTCCAGGCCGGGGCCGAGCGCGCGGGCCTGGCCACTTGGGATCACCGGTGTTAAAAAGGTCGCATGGCGAATCGTTTCGCCCGTTTTCCGCACCTCTCGGTGAAACGCCTGATCAGCAAGGGCACGCGAAGCGTGGCCGGGCAGGTGTTGATCTTCCAGGTGGCCCTGGTCGTGCTGCTCGTGGCCTGCGGGGTCTTCGCCCTCATCCTCCAGTCGGAGCGGGACAACAACGCCGAGGCAAGGCGCCGCTCCACAGCCGTGGCACAGACGTTCGCGCACGCACCGGGCGTCCTCGCGGCGTTGCGGACCCCGGATCCGAGCAGGATCCTCCAGCCGCTCACGGAGGCGGCACGCAAGGCGGCCGGCGTCGACTTCATCGTGGTCATGGACACCGAGGGCATCCGGTACACGCACCCCTTGCCGGACCGGATCGGGAAGCGGTTCGTGGGCGAGATCGGGCCGTCCCTGGAGGGCCGGACGTACGTGGAGAGCGTCAACGGCCCGCTCGGTCGCGAGGTGCAGTCCACGGTCCCGATCGAGAACGCCGACCGCGAGGTGGTGGGCCTCGTCTCGGCCGGGATGAAGGTCAAGAACGTCGAGAGCCAGCTGGCCCGGCAACTGCCGATCATCCTGGGCGCCGGAGCCGGGGCGCTCGTGCTGTCCACCGGTGTGACGGCCCTGGTGGGCAGGCGGCTGCGACGGCAGACGCACAGCCTGGCCCCGGCCGAGATGAGCCTGATGTACGAGCACCACGACACGGTGCTCCACTCCGTCCGGGAAGGCGTGCTGATCGTCGCCGCCGACGGACGGCTGATCCTGGCGAACGACGAGGCCAGACGGCTGCTGGAGCTGCCCTCGGACGTCGAGGGGCGGCCCGTCGCGGAACTGCCGGGCCTCGATCCCGGCACCCGGGAGCTGCTCGCCTCCGGGCGCGAGGCCACCGACGAGGTGCACCTCGCGGGAGAGCGGTTGCTCGCGGTCAACCAGCGGCCCACGGACCGCGAGGGAGACCCCAGGGGAACGGTGGTCACGCTGCGCGACTCCACCGAGCTCCAGGCCGTGACCGGCAGGGCGGAGGTGGCACGGGAGCGGCTCAGGCTGCTGTACGACGCCGGACTGCGCATCGGCACTTCCCTGGACGTGCTGCGCACCGCGGGCGAGCTGGCGCGGGTTCCCGTTCCCCGCTTCGCGGACTTCGTCACCGTGGACCTGGCCGACGCCGTCCTGCACGGCGAGGAGCCGGCCCCGACCGCGACGGACATGCGACGGGCGGCCGTGTGCGGCATCCGGGACGACCATCCGCTCTCCGCGCAGGGCCGGCTCTTCGACTATCTGCCCTCCACGCCCCAGGCGCGCGGCTACGGCAGTGGCAGCTCCCAGCTGGTGAGCGACCTGCCGACCGCCACGGGCTGGCGGGTGCAGGACCCCGAGCGGGCCAGGGCGATCATCGACTACGGCATCCATTCCCTGATCACCGCCCCCATCCAGGCCCGGGGCGTGGTGCTGGGCATGGCCAACTTCTGGCGTGCGCGGCAGCACGAGCGTTTCAACGAGGAGGATCTGTCACTGGCGGAGGAGCTGGTGGCCCGTGCCGCGATCAGCATCGACAACGCCCGCCGCTTCACTCGTGAGCACACCCTGGCGGTCACCCTCCAGCGCAGCCTGCTGCCGCAGGCCATGCCCGCGCAGAACGCCCTCGACATCGCCTACCGCTATCTGCCCGCCCAGTCGGGTGTGGGCGGCGACTGGTTCGACGTGATCCCCCTGCCGGGGAGCCGGGTGGCACTGGCCGTCGGCGACGTGGTCGGCCACGGTCTGCACGCCGCCGCCACGATGGGCCGGCTGCGGACCGCGGTGCACAACTTCTCCGCCCTCGATCTGCCGCCCGACGAGCTGCTGAGCCATCTGGACGACCTCGTCGGGAGCATCGACCAGAAGGAGGCCGCGGAGAGCGCGGCGGGCGTCGTGGGGGCCACCTGCCTGTACGGGATCTACGACCCCGTGACGCGCCGCTACGTCGTGGCGCGTGCCGGGCATCTGGCGCGGGCGCTGGTCCGGCCCGACGGATCCGTCACCTTCCCGGACGTGCCGGCCGGCCCGCCCCTGGGCCTGGGCGGCATGCCCTTCCAGACCGCGGAGGTGTGCCTCGCGGAGGGAACCCAGCTCGTGCTGTACACCGACGGCCTCATCGAGGACCGCAGACGCGACCTGGACGTGGGACTGGAACTGCTGCGCGAGGCGCTCACCGGCCACCCCGGCCGGCCGCCCGAGGAGACCTGCCAGGACGTGCTGGACAGTCTGCTCCCCCGCCGTCCCAAGGACGACGTCGCCCTCCTCGTCGCCCGCACACGGGCCCTGCCGCCCGACCGGATCGCCGAATGGGACGTGCCGGCGGATCCGGCCGCCGTCTCGGGGATGCGCGACGCCGTGTCCGAACGCCTCGAAGCGTGGGGCCTGTCGGAGTTCGGCTTCACCATGGAACTCATCCTCAGCGAACTCATCACCAACGCCATCCGCTACGGCACCCCGCCCATCCACGTACGGCTGATCCGCGACCGCACCCTGATCTGCGAGGTGGCCGACGGCAGCAGCACCTCACCGCATCTGCGGTACGCGGCGACGACGGACGAGGGCGGCCGGGGCCTGTTCCTGGTGTCCCAGATGGCCGAGCGCTGGGGCACCCGCTACACCCCCCAGGGCAAGGTCATCTGGGCCGAACAGGCCCTCCCCGAGGCCCTCCAACAGCCCGTTCCAGCTGCCCCTTGGTAGCGTGCTCAGGTATGCGGGTGTCAGAGGTGCCGCGGGCGGTGGCCACGGCCATGTCGACCACGACGTCGGCCGGCCTGGCGGTCGACGACGCGGTCGTGCTTCATGACTCCAACAAGCTCACTCTGCGTCTGCTGCCCTGTGACGTCCTCGCCCGGGTGGCACCGGTCGGGAACCAGGTCGCGCGATTCGAAGTCGACCTCGCCCAACGGCTGGTCGACGCCGGATGCCCGGTGGCCGCTGTCGATCCTCGGGTGGAGCCACGCGTCCATGAGCATGACGGCTTCGTGATCACGCTGTGGACCTACTACGAGCCCGTGACTCCTGGAGAGATCTCACCGGCCGACTACGCCGACGCACTTGAGCGGTTGCATGTCGGCATGCGCGAACTCAAGGTGCCGACACCGCACTTCACGGATCGCGTCGAACAGGCTCAACGACTGCTGGCCGACCGCGACCGGACCCCGGCACTGGCCGACCCGGACCGGGAGCTTCTCGGCGACACGTTACGCACCCTGAGACGAACCATCGGCGAGCGCGGCGGCACCGAGCAACTCCTGCACGGCGAGCCGCACCCGGGCAACCTGCTCAGCACCAAGAACGGGCCCCTCTTCATCGACCTAGAGACATGTTGCCGCGGCCCCGTCGAATTCGACCTCGCCCATGCGCCCGCCGCCATCGGCGCGCACTACCCGGGCGTCGACCCGGACCTGCTGCGCGAGTGCCGGCTCCTGGTGCTGGCGATGATCACGACCTGGCGCTGGGACCGCGACGACCAGCTCCCGGACGGGCGCCGACTGGCCGCGGAATGGCTCGGTCAGATCCGGGCGGCACTCGATCGCGACGACCCGGACGCCCCTGGCTGACAAGGAGTCGTGTCGGGGTATCGCCGACAGCTCCAGAGCCGGCAAAGGCCTGCCTCTCAGCACGGTCTGCGCCAGGTGTCCAGTTCCGGCTTCTTCCGCATCGACGACAGGCGCAGTTCGCGGGCCGTCGGGCAGAACCGGGCCGTGGGCTCCGCGTACTCCACGTGGAAGACGGCCTTGTCCGCCGAGATGAACGGCTCCAGCAGCTCGCACTCGTCGTACTGGGCGCACTCCTCGTTGACCGCGAAGTCGAAGTCGTCCAGCAGGTGCGGGATCTGGGCCAGGTCGTTCTTGAGGCCGACGGCGAGACCACGCTCGTGCGCGAGGGCGGCGATCATGCGGTTGTACCGGAGCTGGTCGCGCGCCGTGAGCGGGAAGCCGGTGTCGTTGCCGTAGCCCTCGACGAGGTCCGGTTCCACCGCGTCGAAGCCCTTGTCGCGGCACATGTCGAAGCGGCGTTCCATCAGGGGCCGCAGGAGCGAGAGGCGGCGGATGTCCAGCCAGCGTTCGCCTTGCCAGCCGTTGGGCTTGCCGAGGACCGAGCGTGGGAAGGCGCGTCGGTCGGGGCGGAAGTCCTCCCAGGCGCCGACGTTGACGTAGCAGATCACCTTGCGACCGTCGCGGTGCAGGCGTGCCACGTCGTCGGCGGAGTTCTCGAATCCGTCGATGTCGTAGACGGGTACGTCGACGGACGGGTCGACCCTGCCGTCGAGCTGCCACTGCCAGGCCAGCCCGGGGCGCGGTTGCCAGCGCTCGCCGGGGGCAGGGGCGTCGGAGCAGGCGGCCAGGGTGGTCAGGGTCAGCAGGGTGGCTACGACGGCCGAGGCCAACCGCCTCACCGGTCCGCCTCCGCCAGTGCGGGCGTCAACCGCGACCAGGGGTTGGGCAGGTCGCCGGTGACCGGTCCGCACACTCCCGCGCCCCGTTCCCCCGCCGTTCGCATGGCGAGCGGCACGAGCGGTTCCGGTACGCCGTAGACCAGGTGGCACAGCCGCTCGGCGGGCAGCCGCTCGGTCCAGGCGGGGCGGCTGAAGTCCGACACGTATCGCGACCAGGGGCCTTCGAAGGTGACGGTCAGGTCGGCGAGCCGGGCGTAGCCGGGCGCGGGGTGGACGCCGGGGTTGAGCACGACCGTGGCGGCGCCGAGCCTGCGGGCGGCGCGGACCAGGCGACGGCAGTCGGGCAGTCCGTGCGGTGCCGCCGTCACCTGGTCCAGGAAGCAGCCGTCGACGGCGTACCACTCCTGGTGCCGGCGCAGGTCCTCGGTGACCTGTGCGGGGTCGCGGGCGCCGTAGTCGGTGTCGACGTAGCCCAGCACACGGGCTCCCGCTGTGCGCAGTGCCCGGGCGGCCGTGGCGAACGCCGGGTCCGGGGCGCCGCCGGGGCCGTTCGCCGGGTTCAGTACGACGGCGTAGGTGCGGGTGGCGCAGGTGATGAGCCGGTGCCAGGCACCGGGATCCTCGGCCGGATGCACGTACAGCGGGATCAGCAGGCTCACCGCGCCGGTACCCCCTCGACGGGGCGGGCGGCCGCCCACAGATCCGCCACCGACGCGTCGAGGGTGCGCGTCGGCGTCCAGCCGAGGGCGTCGCGCGCGGCGGTGATGTCCGAGCACTGCCAGGACACTTGGGCGGACCGGGCGGATCCGGCTGCCCCCGCCTCGACGATCCGGCCCCGGAAGCCGGCCGCGTCCGCGAGGGCGCGCATCAGGTCGCGGACCGGGCGGGCGTCGCCGCCGCCGATGTTCAGCACGGGCGGCAGCGGTCCGGGTGCCGTGACCGCCAGTCGGACAGCCCGCGCCAGGTCTCGTGCGTCCACGAAGTCGCGGTGCGCGGACAGGTCGCCGAGCCGCAGCTCCGCGTCCGGGTCGTCCCCGGCGTCGGCGAGCAGGCGCGCCACCCGGCCCGGCAGCCCGGTGGGCGGGGCGCCCGGGCCGACCGGGTTCCCCACCCGCAGCACCACCGCGTCCAGCCCGGACGCGGTCACGGCCACCGTGCCCGCCAGCTTGGTCGCGCCGTACGGGCCGGCCGGCCGGGTCGGCGCCGACTCCGTCACCCGTACTCCTGGTTCGGTGGGCCCGTACTCGGCGGCCGAGCCCAGATGGACCAGCCGGGCCCCGGGCGCCGCCTCCCGCAGGGCAGCGCACAGCGCGGCGGGCCCGCGGGCGTTGGCCTCGGCGAGGGTGACGGCGTCGCCGCCGGTCGCGCCCGCGCAGTTGACGACGGCGTCGGGCGCGGCCTCGGCGAGCGCCGCCGCCAGGGCCCGCGGGCGGTCGGCGGCGAGGTCCACGGTGACGTCGGCGGCGGGCGAGCGGCCGGCGAGGAGGACCCGCGTGTCCGGCCGGGCGCGCAGGTGCTCGGCGACGTGCGTGCCCAGATAGCCGGTGGCGCCGAGTACGAGGATGCGCATGGCCCCTCAGGCCCCCTTGAGCAGCAGTGACTTACGGCTGGTGAACTCGGCGTTGGCCCGGTCGTAGTCGTCGGGGCGGCCGATGTCGAGCCAGTAGCCGTCGAACTCGTAGGCGTGCGGCGGGCGTTCGGCGGCGAGCAGGTCCATCACCAGTTCGTCGAAGCCGAGCGGCAGCCCGGGCGTGTAGTCGTCGAGGGTGGTGCGGGAGACACCATAGACGCCCATGGAGACCCGGTAGTCGATGCTGGGCTTCTCGGTGAAGGCGACCACCCGGCTGGCGTCGGTGGTGAGCACGCCGAAGTCGATGTGGACCTTGCGGGCGTAGGTGGCGATGGTCAGGGGGGTGCCCGACGCCTCGTGCGTACGCAGGACGTCGGCGTAGTCGAGGTCGGTGAGGACGTCGCCGTTCATGACAAGGAAGTGTTCGGGCAGCCGGTCGCGCAGGGTGAGCAGCGGGCCCATGGTGCCGAGCGGGCTCTCCTCGGCGGCGTAGTCGACTTTCAGGCCCCACTGGGTGCCGTCGCCGACGTAGGCGCGGATGATCTCGCCCAGGTGGCCGATGGCGATGGTGCAGCGGGTGAAGCCGGCGGCGGACAGCTGGCGCAGCACGATCTCCAGGATCGCGTGCTGGTCGCCGATGGGGACGAGCGGCTTGGGCAGCGCGGTGGTGTACGGCCGTAGCCGGACGCCCTTTCCACCGGCCAGGATCACTGCGTGCATGGCGTACCTCCTGCGATACGTGCCGGTCGGGTCAGATGTTGTAGATGCCGGTCTTGTAGCGGGCCAGGTTCGCCGGGTCGGTGAACCACCGCGCGGTGCGCGCGAGTCCCTCCTCCAGCGTGCTCGCGGGCCGCCAGCCGGTCGCCGTGGTCAGCCGGGTGGCGTCGGCGACGAGCCGCATCACCTCGGAGGCCGCGGGCCGCAGACGCGCGGAGTCCTCCTGGACGTCGAGCGGGGCGTCCATCACCTTGCCGATCAGCGCGACCAGGTCGCCGACGGAGATCTCACCGCCGGTCCCGGCGTTGAAGGTGCGGCCCACGACCTGCTCGGCCGCGGCCGTGCCGACCGCGAGGAACGCCCGCGCGGTGTCCTCGACGAAAGTGAAGTCGCGGGTGGGCCGCAGATCGCCGAGGGTGATGGTGCGCTGCCCGGCCGCCACCTGGCCGATGACGGTGGGGATGACGGCGCGCATCGACTGGCGCGGGCCGAAGGTGTTGAACGGCCGCAAGGTCACCACGGGCGTGCCGAAACTGGCGTGGTAGCTGTCGGCCAGCCGGTCCCCGCCCGCCTTCGAAGCGGCGTACGGCGACTGGGTGTTGATGGGGTGGTCCTCGGTGATCGGCACGGTCCGCGCGGTGCCGTACGTCTCGCTGGTCGAGGTGTGCACCAGCCGCGGCGTGCCGAGCGCGCGCACCGCCTCCAGCACGTTGAGCGTGCCGGTGACGTTGGTGTCCACGTAGCTGTGCGGGGCCTGGTAGGAGTACGGGATCGCGATCAGCGCGGCGAGGTGGTAGGCGCAGTCGGCGCCGTCGAGCAGGCCGCGCACCGAGCCGGGGTCGCGTACGTCGCCGAGGACGATCTCGACCTGGTCCAGGACGTCGGAGGGCAGGGTCTCCAGCCAGCCGTAGGAGGAGAAGGAGTTGTACTGGGCCATGGCCCTCACGCGGTGGCCGGAGGCGACGAGCGCCTCGGTGAGATGCGAGCCGATGAAGCCCTCGGCTCCGGTGACGGCGGCGAGCGGTGCGGAGGTCAACTCTTGGTCCCTTCGTCGTGGTCGTCGGACGGGGGACCCGGCGCGGACGGGCGCGGGTCTGCGGTCCGATGGGTCGTGCGGGTGGTGCGCGTGGTCAGGAGTGCGGTGAGGGCCGGCCGAGCAGGCGGATCGCGACGGCCGCCAGACAGACGGCGGCCACGCCGCAGGCCCAGGGCAGTACGGCCTGCCCTGGTGGCAGGTCCGTCAGGAGCACCGCCCCGGCTGTGCCGGCCGCGGCGAGGCAGAGCACGGCCGGTGGCCAGGCCACCCCGAACGCCTGGAGCAGCAGGGCGGTCCACAGGACGGCCGCGAGCAGGAGCGGTGTGGCCGGGTCGGAGCCGGTGAGCAGTGCCGCGGGCAGCAGCAGGGACAGGTAGCAGGTCAGGCACAGGCCGAGGACGGCGGCGGAGCGCAGCAGGAATCCGGCCGGGGTCGCGCTCACCCGCAGCGCGGCGACCGACCAGCCGCGGTAGCGGTACAGCAGCCACTCGGCCGGGCCCATGCTCAGCGTCAGGGCGATCACCGCGTACGGCTGCCGGCGGCCCTCCAGCATGACGAGCACGGCGGCGGCGAGCCCGAACAGCCCGTACGGCAGGGACGCGCGAAGCGGCGGCCGCGCGGCGTCGGGAGCGGCCGGTCCGGCGCGCCCCGGCCGCAGGACCCACCCGGCGGCGCCTAACGTGGCCGAGAATGCCAACAGCGGCAATCCGACCCGCAGTTCCGGTCCCGGCTCCCACCATGGCAGCACCGCGGCGCCCACGATCAGCGGGCTCAGCGCGGCCAGCAACAGCCGCTCCCGGGCCAGGACCAGCAGCACGCTCGCGCCGGCCAGGTACAGCGACTGGGCGGCCGCCACCGCGAGCGCCACCGGGCCGCCCCCGGGGAGCGCGGCGAGGGCCGTGGCCGCCGCCGCGCCCAGCAGGGACCCGGTCAGCAGCGTGCCGGATGCCTCCCGGCGCCCGGTCACCAGGCGCAGATGCGCGCGGTGGCCCAGTGCCTGCCCCCACGCCCAGGAGGCGATGCCCGCCACGATCAGCACGGGGGCGTGCCGTTCGACGGCCCACAGGGGCGCGGTGAGCAGGTAGGCCAGGGCCGGCAACGCGAACAGGACGCCGCGCAGGAGGCAGCGCACGGTGTCGGGCCGCCACGGGTCGGCGGCGCGGGGCGGCTCGGGGAACGTCCGGGGCACCCGCTCGTACAGCGCTGTCGCCAGGGAGAAGAGGTTCGGGTGGCCGTACCGCTCCTTGATCACCGAGGCGGACAGGCCCTCGGCCTCCAGCAGCGCCGCCACCTCGTAGGGATGGACGGCGGGTCCGATGGCGTCGGCGAGTTCGGCGGCCAGGGTACTGACCGCCTCCTCGTCGGGGCCGCGACCGGGCAGTCGGATCGCGAGCGTGGCGTCGTCCAGGGCCCAGCGCGGGCGGCGGCGCGGCGGGCGGGGTTCGGCCAGCCGCAGGGCGAGGGTGTCCTGTCCCGCGTCGCCGGGTTCGAGGGATATCGGGCCGCTCATCCGGTCAGACTCCCCGTGCCGGTGACCGCCGGGCCGCTGACCCCCGAAGCACTGACCGTCGACGCGGGCAGCACGACTCTGGCGGGCAACTCCGCCTTTCCTGCGGCCAGTTCGTGGTAGATGGCGCGGAAGGTGTCGATGGTCTGGCGCAGGGTGAACTGTTCGATGACCCGCAGCCGGGCCGCCTCGCCCATGGCCCGGCGCCGGACGGGATCCCCAAGCAGTTCCAGCGCGGCGGCGGCCATCGCGGCCGGGTCGCGCGGCGGCACCACGAGCCCGGTGTCGCCGACGGCTTCGCGCACGCCGCCGACGTCGGTGGAGACGGTCGCCCGGCCGCACGACATGGCCTCGATCAGCGTGAACGGGAAGCCTTCGCTGATGCTGGACAGCATCACCACGTTCCCGGCCGCGTAGGCGTCCTTGATGTCGTCGACGCGGCCTTCGAAGGTCACCGCGTCGCCGTGCCCCAGCTCGGCGGCGAGGGCTTCGCAGCGCTCCCGGTAGGCCTCGCCGCCCCGGGGTGTGCCGCCGAACAACCGCAGGCGGACGTCCGGCAGTCGGTGCCGGACGAGAGCGAAGGCGCGGATCAGGGTCTCCAGGTCCTTGATCGGGTCGACCCGCCCGGCCCAGCTCAGGGTGAGGGTCCCCGGCTCCGGTCCGGCCGGTGGGAAGGCGGCGGGGTCGACGCCGTTGTAGACGGTGCGGATCGCCCCGGGGTCGGCGCCGCCCTGTTCCTCCCACAGCCGGTTGTAGCGGTTGCCCGGCGTGATCAGCGCCGCCTTGCGGTAGCTCTCCTCCGCCAGCAGCCGGAAGAAGCCCAGGATCACCGCCTTGACCGGCCAGCGGTAGGGCGCGGTGCGATAGCCGAGGTAGCGTTCGCGCAGGTAGACGCCGTGCTCGGTGAGCAGCAGCGGAACGCCGTGCCGTTCGCGGGCGGCCAGCCCCGGCAGGACGGCGACGCCTCCGCTGACGGCGTGCGCGACGCCCTGCCGCGGGGGCGGTGCGGCCAGCGGGCGCAGCGCGTGTTCGAGCAGCGCGGTGGCGGTGAGCGCGTCGTGCAGGGTGGGCCGCGCCTCGCGCACGGCCAGCCCGGGACGCGTCCATACGGCGGTCAGGATGCTGATCGCCGTGTCGCCCCGGAGCAGCGCGCTGAGTTCGCCGCTCTCCGCGGCCCGGGCCAGGGTGTGCAGTGCGGGTGCGAAGCCGTGCTCGGCGCCGGGGTCGACGAGCGCCGTCAGGAACTGCTCGTAGGCGTCGGCGAGCCGCCTGCGGGACCGGCCGCGGGGCGGGCGGCCCTCGGGTGCGGCGCCCCACATGGGGACGGACCGGACGCCGCTGACATGGTCGGGCAGGTCCCACACGATCGGCTCCCGTCCGGTGCCGGTGACGGCGATGACGTCGAACTCGATGTCGGGCATGCCGGTGACGAGCTGGTCGCACCAGACGCTCACACCGCCATGACTGTGTGGGTAGGTGCCTTCGGTCAGCAGGGTGACGCGCGCGCTGTGGTTGCGTCGCGCGCCGTGGTGAACGTGCATCGATGTGCTCCACGGACGAGGTGCGGGCGGGGGTGCCGGTCGCGCCGGTCAACTCCCCGTGGGAGAGACGGGCTCGGCCACGCCCTCGGGCACCCGGGCGTCCGGCGCCGGGGCGGTGACCGGCGCGGACGCGCCCGTGCCGGTGCCAACTGAAGGGGCGGCGGACTGCGGCAGGGTGAGAGTGAGCGCGGTGGCGGTCGCGGCGGTCCACGCGGACCGTTCACCGGCGTACGCCTCGCCGAAGGCGGAGCCGTCCCGTGTGGTGCCCTCGGGCATCGTGGCGGGGACGTCGACGCCGGCGGGGCTCTCGACGGTGACGGTGTCGCCGATCCGGTAGGCGGTGACCTGACCGGCGTTCACCGCGCTCCGCCATGAGGCGCGCCGCTTCAGCTCGTTGCCGATGTCCTTCATTCTCAGGTTGACCAGCGGTGTGTTCTGCGCGAACAGCGTGCCGTAGGTGTCGAGGACGCCGTCCAGGACCGGGTAGGCGATGCGGTCCTCGGCCAGGTTGGACTGGTGGATGAAGTGCGGCTTGGGGTCGTTGCCCAGGACGTGGCCGAGGGCGATCTGCCGTTCCAGGGGCACGATGTGCCGGTCGTAGCCCGTCGCGGTGTCGAGCGGCTCGGGCAGGCAGGTCGTGGTGTCCGGGTTGTCCTCGCAGATGCCGCTGCCGCCCTGGGCGCGGCTGGTGTAGATCCAGTTGTACTCGTCGACCTGCTCGGCGGCGCGGCCCGCGTTGTAGAAGACGTTCATCGGATAGCGCGGGATGGTGGTGGCGGGGCCGACCTGCCGCTGGTCGGGTTCGCGGGAGTTGTCCGAGGCGAGCCAGGAGACGCCGGTGTCGGCGAGGGCGAGCGCCAGGTTGGGATTGTCCGTGGGCTGCTGCGGCAGCACCCGGAGCCCGGAGTGCTCGCCGGTCACCAACTCGTCCTCGTCCAGCGGGAGTCCGGCCGACCGGCCCCAGGCGCTGTTGTGGGCGATCTCGTCGGCGACGTCGGTGCGGCTGACCCACTTGGTGCTGCCGTCGGCGTTGGTGGCGCACCGCCAGGGCACCACGGAGGTGTCCTGTTCGCAGCCGAGGAAGGCGTGCGTGTAGGTGTGGTTGATCCAGCGGAACTCGGCCCGCTCGGCGAGGAACCGGTCGGCGAGCGGGTCGGCGCCGTTGTTGTCCTCGCGGTGGTCGACGCTGCCGGCGGCGTTGTAGGCGAGGTCGAGGGTGAAGCCGCGCTCGCGCTGCCAGGTGACGGCGTGGTCGACGTCGGCGGCCGTCATCCTGATGGGGTCGGGTGTGGCGTTCGGGTCCGTGCAGTCCACGTCGCCGGGAGTGCAGTTGAGCGTGGAGTTCCAGCGGTCGTCGGCCGCGAGGACGTCGTCGACGTGGACGGCGAAGTAGTTGCGGGAGGCGCCCAGATGGACCCCGCCGGTCATCCACTCGACGATGCCGCGGGCCAGCAGCCGGAACTGCTGCTGGTACTGGTTGTAGACGAAGGTGACGACGAGTTCACGCCGCCCGTCGTGCCGGTACTCCCCCACCAGCGAGCCCTGCTTGGCGGTGCCCGGGATCGGCGCCTGCACGTACGGGGTGAAGTCGGCACCGGCCATCGGGGTCGACAGATAGGCGTAACTCTCGCCCACGGTCGGCGAGTTGTCCTCGAAGGGCACCGGCCCGTCGAGGTAGCCGAAGGCGCCCGCCCGCCCGGCGTCGGTCACCTGGGCCCGCACGCCGTCGACGCTGCCCGAGTACCCGCCGTACACCGGGTACTGCAGCCCGGTCTCGGGGCGGGCGTAGGTGTAGGCGTCGACCTGCGGGATGTCGTAGGTCTGCTCGTACGCCGCCAGGGCGGCCATCTCCGGCGAGTTCGCCGGGAACGGGTTGTCGTTGGGCAGCACGACGGCCTGGAACCTGGCGCGGTCCCGGCCGTCCACGGTGTCCGCGAGGTAGCCGGCGTCGATCACCGGGCGGTCCGGCCGCGTGAGGTCGATCTCCGTGTACGGCGTTCCCGCGGTGTCCAGTTCGGCGGCGATGGCGTCGGTGGCCGGGCCGCCGTCGCTGACGACGAGCACCCGCAGATCGATCCGGGGCGGCGGCGGGTCCGCCGCGTGTGCGGCCGGTGCGCCGAGCGCCGCTATGAGCGCGCCCGTCGTGAGCAAGGTGGTGCCTAAGGTCCGCTTCATGCGGTGCTGTCCCCTCCCAGGGCAGGGGTGAGTACGGCTCCGCTGAGCGGACGCACCCCCGCGCGTGACGCCGGCTTCCCCCTCGGCCACCGGTCGTCGACCCATCCGTCGCGTCAAATAGTGATGTATCTGTGGAGCTTTCGTGCTCTTGCTGCGGAACCTGACGGAAAAACGCAGGTGCGCGACGCGGGGACGCTTGGCCCAGACCGCGTGGTCGACCGGGGATCACGGCCGCCCGCGGGTCCGGCGCAGGCCTCTGCCGTGCAGGTCGGAGCGGGAGTCACCGCATCCGCGGACGGACCGGGGTCGCCGACGTGGGCGCCACTGGTGTGGACCGGTGTGCCGGTCGGCCCCGGGCCGGTTTCAGGTCATCGGCATCACTCGCGGGCTGCCGGGCAGGTGAGACGTTGTCCTGCTCAGTGGTCGACGCCTCAGGGGGAGCCTTCGTGTCCGCAATCGGAAGTGACGCCGCCGCACCGGAGAGCCAGGACGACACCCCGCTGCGGCGGGCCATCGGGCCCAAGCTCCTGGTCCTGTTCGTGATCGGGGACATCCTCGGCACCGGGATCTACGCCACCACCGGGCAGGTCGCCGGCAAGGTCGGCGGTGCGCTGTGGCTGCCGTTCGTCATCGGCTTCGTCGTGGCCATCCTGACGGCGGCCTCGTACGTGGAACTCGTCGGCAAGTACCCGAAGGCGGCGGGCGCCGCGCTCTACACCCAGAAGGCCTTCCAGGTCCCGTTCCTCACCTTCATCGTGGCCTTCATGGTCATGTGCTCGGGCCTGTCCTCGGCGAGCGCGGCCGCCCGTGCCTTCAGCGGCGACTACCTCGCCGAGTTCACCGACTTCTTCCCGCCCACCCTCATCGCCGTCCTGTTCATCCTCGCCCTGGCGGCCCTGAACCTGCGGGGCGTGTCGGAGTCCGTGAAGACCAACGTGGTCCTCACCGTGGTGGAGCTGACGGGCCTTGTCATCATCCTCACGATCGGCGCCTGGGCGGTCCTGTCCGGCGACGGCGAACCCTCACGGCTCGGCGAGTTCCAGGCGGAAGGCACCGGTTTCGCGCTGATGACCAGCGTGCTGGGGGCGACGGCGCTCGGCTTCTTCGCGTTCGTGGGCTTCGAGGACTCCGTCAACATGGCCGAGGAGACCAAGGATCCGGTCCGTACGTTCCCGCGCGCCATCTTCACCGGTGTACTCGTCACCGGGACCATCTACATCCTGGTCGCCCTGGTCTCCTCGCTCCTCGTCGACTACCGCGTGCTGGAGGACTCCAGCGGGCCGCTGCTGGAGGTCGTCAAGGCCGGCGGGCTCGACTTCCCGCCCAAGCTGTTCGCGCTGATCGCCCTCTTCGCGGTCACCAACTCGGCTCTGATCAACATCATGATGGCCTCGCGCCTGTGCTACGGCATGGCGAACGAACGCATCCTGCCGCGCGCCCTCGGCCGGGTCCTGCCCCGCCGCCGTACGCCTGTCGTCGGCATCGTCTTCGTCTCCCTCCTCGCCGTCGGCCTGGTCTCCACCGGGGAGATCGAGGGCCTCGGGGACACCACGGCCTTCCTGCTCCTGTGCGTCTTCGCCGTCGTCAACGTCGCCGTCCTCGTCCTGCGCCGGGACCGGGTCGAGCACCGGCACTTCCGTACGCCGACCGTCCTGCCGGTCCTCGGCGCGCTCACCGCGCTGATCCTGGCGAGCCCGCTGTCCGACCGGCCCGCGAACGTCTACATCCGGGCGGGCGTACTGCTGGCGATCGGCATCGGGTTGTGGGTGCTGAACAAGCTGGTGCTGCGGGTGCGCGGCGAGGAATGACGCAACCCTGACGCCCCGGACCCCACGGACCCCGGCGCCCGGTCAGCCCGCCGTCCAGGGCCTGAGCTTCGTCCAGGGCCTGAGCTTCTCGGGGTTGAGCACGGCCCAGATCCGCTGGACCCGGTCGCCGGCGAAGTCGAACGCCAGCACCGACACGGCGACGCCGTCGAGCTGGGCCACCAGGCCGGGCTGGCCGTTGACGGTGCACTCCCGGATCACCACGTCGGGCACGGCCGTGGCCCGTTCCGCGAAGAACCGTGCGACCTGCTCGGCCCCCTCGACCGGACGCAGCGCCGCCGGGACGACACCGCCGCCGTCGCCGGTCGCCGTGGCGTCCGGGGCCAGCAGGCCGACGAGCGCGTCGATGTCCCGCGCCTCCCACGCCTGCTTGAACGACTTGACGACGTCGGCACGCCGGGCTGCCGCCGCCGGGGCCACGGCGGGCTGCGCCGCACGGATGCGCCGCCGCGCCGACGACGCCAGCTGACGGCACGCCGCCGGCGTACGGCCGACGATCTCGGCCACTTCGGCGAACGAGTAGCGGAAGACGTCGTGCAGGACGAACGCGACCCGCTCGGCCGGTGTCATCGATTCGAGCACGACGAGAAAGGCCATGTTGACCGACTCGTCGAGGGTGACGCGATCAGCGGGATCGACGGGCGCGCCGCCCGACCGCCCGCCGACCCACTGCGTACCGTTCGGCAGCGGCTCCGGGATCCACTCACCCACGTACCGTTCGCGTCTGGCCCGCGCCGAGCCGAGCAGGTCGAGGCAGAGCCGACTGGTGACGGTCGTCAGCCAGCCGCCTGGGGACTCGATGCCCTCCCGCTGCTGTGGGGACATGGCGTACCAGCGGGCGTAGGCCTCCTGCACGACGTCCTCGGCCTCGGCCAGTGAGCCGAGCAGCCGGTAGGCGACATTGATCAGCTGCCGCCGCTCGCGCATGATCACGCTCAGGTCGGGGTCGGGTCCGCCGTCGTGCGGCGCAGATGGGCTGGTCATGGACGGTCGGCTCCCTCGGTCACATCGTCTCTCCCCCTTACGACGGGACAGCCCACCGAGATGTGAGGTGCGGTCTCGCCTGACGTTCCGAGGGGCTGTGTCGTCGTACCTCCGAGACCGACACCATCCCGCGGGCGGCGACCGCCCGCATCTTCCTGGAGCGATCAGGCATGACCACCACGACCCAACTCGGCGCACTGACCGGCGACTACGACCTCGACCCCGCCCGCACACGCATCGGCTTCACCGCCCGGGCGGCGATGATCTCCAAGGTGCGCGGGCGGTTCGACGCGTTCGAGGGCGCCGCCCACCTGGACGGCGACGTCCCGTCGAGGTCCACCGTCCGGCTCACGATCCGGTCCACGAGCGTCCAGACCCGCAACCGCAAGCGCGACGACCACCTGCGCGGCCAGGACTTCCTGGCCGCGGCCGACCACCCGACGATCACCTTCGCCTCGACCCATGTGAGGCAGGTCGAGGGGACCGCCTTCGAGGTCACCGGCGACCTGACGGTCCGCGGCACGACCAGGCCGGTCACCGTGGCCTTCCACCTGGCCGACACCGACCACGGCCCCCAGGCCACCGGTCGCGTCCGCTTCACCGGTACGGCGGCCATCAGCCGCAGGGACTGGGGCGTGAGCGGGGCCGCGGGCCTGGTCGGCGACAAGGTGACGCTGACGTTCGACGTCACCGCGGTCCGGCGGACGTGACGCGTCGGTCCGGCACACCGTCACCCGCGCGTGGGCGGCCTACTCGGCCTCGATCTGATGGTCCGCCCAGACATAGCTCGCGGGCAGCAACTCGGTGACGAGGACGCTCCGGACGCGGTCGTCTTCGCCGACGATGACCTTGAGGCCGGGGAAGTAGTCGAGGAGGACCTGGCGGCACCGGCCGCACGGGGGAACGACGCCTCGGTCGCGGTCGCCCACGGCGACGATGGTCTCCAGTTCGTAGACGCCCTGGGCTGCCGCCGCACCGACGAGGACCAGCTCGGCGCACGGGCCTCCGGTGAAGTGGTAGGCGTTCACCGCGGTGACGATCCGCCCGTCCCGGGCGCGGCCCGCGGCTGCCATGGTGTGGTTGTCGCCCCGGCAACGCGTGCGCGCGACGTGGGCCGCGGCCTGGATCAGCTCGTGGTCGACGTCCTGGATCTGCGTGGTCATCTTCTCTGCCTTCGGTCGTCCGATCAGGCCCATCATCGGCGCGCGTCCCCCGAATCACCCAACGGGCAGTGTGAGGGCCGAGTGAGCCGGTCTGCCCTCCGTGGCGGGAGGTGCGCTGCTGCCGGCGAGTCCGCGCAGCATGTCGTTGCGCCGCTCCAGGCCCCGAGCCGTGGTGGGGAACAGCGTGGCATCGCCCTCGCCGATCTGGTCCTGGTTCAGTCTCACGAACTCACGGGTGCCGTGTTCGTAGGCGGCGAAGCCCACGGTGACGTCCCGGTCGGCCAGGGAAGCGGCGAGCATGTACGCGCCGACGAGCGCGAGGCTGGTGCCCTGTCCGGTGAGGAAGGAGGGCGCGTACGCCGCGTCGCCCACCAGCGCGACCCTGCCGCTGGACCAGCGAGGCATACGGATCTGGCTGACCACGTCGACGAACAGGTCGTCCGCTTCGCGCATCGCGGCGATCATGCCCGGGACCTCCCATCCCGCGTCGGCGAACATCGCGGCGACCACGTCCCGTTGGGCCTGGGGGTCACGGAACGCGCCGAACGAGAGCGGAGGTTCCGGACGGGCGAAGTTCAGCAAGGCGTGCACCTCGTCGCCGTCCCCCACCGCGTACAGGGCCGCGGCCCTGCCCGGGGTGTTCCACATCATGACCTCGTGGGAGAGCCCGAAGGTGTTGCGCATGGTGAACCCTGCGAAGCAGTACCCGAGATAGCGGTGGAACTGCTCCTCGGGGCCGAACACCGCCTCCCGGGTGCGTGAGTGCAGTCCGTCCGCGCCGACCACCATGTCGAACGTACGCCTGTCTCCCCCGCGGAAGGTGACGTCGACCCCGTGGCCGGACTGGTCGAGGGTGTCGATGGAGTCGTCGAAGAGGAACTCCACGTCGTCACGGACCGCCGCGTACAGCGCCTCGGTCAGATCCCCGCGCCGCACCTCCAGGTCCCGCCCCGCGACACTGCCGGCGACGGCGTGCGGGTCGACCGAGGCCACCTCGCCGCCGTCCCCGTCGAGGAAGGTCAGCCGACGCAGGTCGATGTGCGCGTCCCGCAGCCGCGGCAGGATCCCCATCCTGCGGACGACCTCCAGCGCGGTGCCGCGTACGTCGATGGGGTAGCCGCTGCTGCGTACGGCGCTCGCCCTCTCCACCACCGTGACCGCGTATCCGTGGCGGTTCAGCCAGAAGGCGAGGGCGAGACCCGCGATGCCGGCGCCCGATATCAGGACCTCGCGCCTGCGGGGCCCGGTACGGACATCCGTCAACGGATCGGTGCGGGTCATTCCTTGACTCCTTTGCTCATGGTGCGGACGGCGAGCAGGGACAGCGCCGTGACGGCGCCGGCGATGACGAAGCCGGTGACGAAGGCCGATTCGACCGGGTCCTCCGCCCCGGGGTGGGTTCCGGCGGCGAGGAAGGCACCGCTGACCTGTGCACCGGAGGCGAAACCGATCACGCGGGTCACCAGGACCAGGCTGGTGGCGGTGCCGGTGTCGCCGTGATCGACGGAGGTGGCGGCCTTGACGACCAGCGCCGTGATGCAGACACCGCTGGCGAGGGCGACCACCGCCTTGCCGACGACGAGGTGCCAGACCTCGCTGTGCAGGACGGCCATGGCGAGCAGCGTGGCCGTCATGACGCCGATTCCGGCGGTGACCACGGCAGTCGAGCCGAAACGCCGCGCCGCGGCCCCGCCGAGCGGCCCGCTGATCGCCCCCGCGACGGCCCCGGGCAAGAGGTACCGGCCGATGTCGCTGGAACTGGCGTCGAAGCCGTACCCGTCGGCGGACACCGCGAACAGTTGCGGAACGAGGAACATCGACACCGCCGTACCCACGCACACGGCGAAGGTGATCGCATAGGAGCTCCATATCGCCGGCCTCGCCACCAGACGCAGATCGACCATCGGCGAGGGCGACCGTCGTTCGACGGAGATCCATCCGGTCACGAGGAGAGCCAGGAGCACGACGAGGGCGACGAGTACGAGGGGCCGGCGGCCGAGTTCGGGCGCCATCGAGAGCCCGAGCATGAGCGTCAGCAGGATGCCGCTCAGGAGAGCCAGGCCGGGCCGGTCGATCCTGGCGTCCGACCGGGTCGGAGGATCGTCCGGCATCAGCGCGTGGACGAACAGGGTCGCCACGACGATCCCGATCGTGGGTATCGCGAACATCCAGTGCCGGGACAGCCCTTCGGCGATGGGCCCGGCCATCAGCGTGCCCAGCATGCCGCCACCCACGAACAGCCCGCTGACCACCCCGATGGCCACCTGGGCCTCGCCCGTGGGCAGATGCCTGCGTACGAGGATGAACGACAGGGGCATCGCCCCCACCATCGCGCCTTCCAGTACCTGACCGAGCAGCAGTACCGGAAGGTTCGGTGCCAGCGAGGACACCAGACCGCCGGCCGAGACCACCACCATCAGCCGGAGCATGACCCGTTTCCCGCCGTGGCGGTCACCGAAGTTGCCCGCGACGGGCGTGACGAGTGCGCCGGTGATGAGCAGCGTGATGCTGAGCAACGCCCCTTGGGCGGGGCTGATCGATAACTCGCGTTGGAGCAGCGGGAGCGTCGGTGTCACCACCGACTCCAGGGCACCCGTGGCGACTGCCAGCATGCCGAGAGCCCCGACGGCGGCCTTCCCGACGCGGACCGGGGGAGCCAGGGTCGTGGTCATGAACGTCCTTTCCTTCGGTGCCGGATGAATCCGAGCCGGATGAATCCAACAACTACACTACACCGTGCAGTGTAGTGAAGTTAGGATACGGCCATGCCGACCACGAAGACCCTGCGCGAGGGCTCCACGCACAAGCGCGCCGCCATCCTCACCGCGGCCCGGGAACTGTTCCTCGCCGACGGCTTCGACCGGACCAGCGTCGACGCGGTCGCCGCCCGTGCCGCCGTGTCCAAGCGGACGGTCTACGACTACTTCGGCGACAAGCGGACGCTGCTCCAGGCCGTGGTCGACGGCGTCGGCCAGTCACTGATCACCACGATCCGGCGCATCCTCGACGACACGCTCACCGAGCCCACCGAAGCCGCCGACCTGGAGGACGTCCTGGTGACGTTCTCCATGCGCATCGCGACCGACATGCTCGGCTCCGCGGAGTACGCCACGCTGCAACGGCTGGTCCGCGCGCAGGCGGGCCTCGGCGAAGGCGGCGAGAACTCCATGGCGGACACCCCGGACGAGGCACTCGCCGAGCGGTTCGCCGCCTTCGCCGAGGCCGGACTCCTCGACGTCCCTGACGCCCGGCTCGCGGCCGACCAGTTCATCGCGCTGACCTTCAACGTCGCGCTCAACAGGTTCGGTTCCGCGAACGCCGCGGAGGACCCCCGTGTCCGGCCCCTCCTCGTCGAGGGGGTGCGGACCTTCCTCCGGGCTTACCGGGCCGAGTAGGGCCGGGGGTGGGTCAGAACCAGCCGGTGCATTCGATGCCGCCGCCCGGGCCGTTGGTGCCGCAGGCCCGCATCACCAGGCCGGCGTCGTTCCACTGGGTGGTGTAGGCGTCGTTGCCCGAGGTGATGGTGGTGAAGCCGAGCATCGGGGCCCAGGTCGCGCCGCCGTCGGCGCTGCGGTCGACCCAGATCTCGTCGCCGACCGTGCCGCCGATGATGCGGCCCCAGGCGCACTGGGTGGTGCTGTTGTAGCGGAGCTCCACCGTGCGGCCGAAGACGGTGGTCGACTTGGCCGTCCAGGCGCCCGCGGAGTCGGGTTGCGTTCCGTCGCCGCAGGACGTGTTGTTCTCCGCCCCCGCCAATGTGCCGCCGATCTGCGGATAGTTGCCGCACGACGGCACGCCCCCGAGGATGGCCGGGCCCTGGACGAAGAGGTTGCTGATCCAGCTGTCGTAGTCCGGCAGGTACGACCAGACGTTGTTCACCATGCCGTCGACCGTGGCCCGCTCCCCCACCCGCTGGCACAGCACCCGCACCTTGACGGAAATGCCGTTGCCGTTGGTGAAGTTGATGCGGCTGCCCGTGTTGGAGTCCTGCCGCAGGTTGGGCTGGCCCCAGGTCTTCTGGTAGGAGCCGTGGCCGTCCCAGGACCACACCCCGGGCGTGGCGTCGGCGTGCGGGCGGAAGGCGCCCTGGTAGCGCTCCCAGCGGGCACTGATGGAGTTGACCTGTATCTTCATGCCCGACTCGGGCGCCTCGACCATCATGCCGTTGCCGAGGTAGAGCGCGACGTGCGTCGGGCCGAAGCCCTCACGGCCGAAGTACATGATGTCGCCGGGCAACAGGACGCCCGACCCCTGCGACTTCATGAACTTCGTGTGCGCGTACCCCGGCGCCGCGAAGGTCGCCTGTGTCGTGCGCTCGGTGATGAGGTCCCGGCCGGTCGCCTTGTACCAGGCCCAGCGCACCAGACCGATGCAGTCGAAGCTCCAGTACGTAGGGTCCGCGGCCGATTGGATGGCGTTGAGGGGGGTCGAGCGGTCGACCGTGCCCTGACTCGGCCCGGGCACTCCCTGTGCGTGACCGCCACCCCAGGCGTACGGCTCACCGACGTACCGGCACGCGACCTCGACGGCCGCCTCCGCAGCGGCGCTCGCACCGGACTGGAGCGGCGCGCACCCCGCGGCGGCGGCCGCCGGAGCGGCCGAGACGGCCGGCAGACCGAGACTCACCACCGTCACGAGCGCGGCCACGAGCAGCCGCACCCGACGCACCCACGACCGCCCTCCCCGCCCTGTCCGCTCTCTCCGCATTTTGTCGATCACAGCACACCCCCTGGTCTCGATGGTCTCCCCGCGAACGTACGGACTCCCGCCGCCCACCGGTCCCTGTCATCTGTCAGGAGCCCCTGCGCCGAGAGTGATCCCTCACGCATCCCCGCGCAGACCATGGACCCGCCGCCTCACCAGGGGCGATCGTGAACGGCATGAACGATCACCGCATGGCATCCGCCGACCCGGCCGCCGCCCACCCGGGACCGGACCCGGGGTCCGGTGAGGTCCGTCGTTTCTGGGGGCGGCTGGGTCTTCCCGGGCTGGTCGACGTGCACACGCACTTCATGCCCGAGCGTGTGCTGCGCAAGGTCTGGGCCTACTTCGATGCGCTCGGGCCGCTGACCGGTGGGCTGGAGTGGCCGATCACCTACCGCGCCGAGGAGGAGGAACGCACCGCGCTGCTCCGGGAGTTCGGCGTACGGGCCTTCACCTCGATGCTCTATCCGCACAAGCCCGGCATGGCGCCCTGGCTGAACGGCTGGGCCGCCGACTTCGCCCGCCGCACCCCGGACTGCCTGCACACCGCCACCCTCTACCCGGAGCCGGGCGTCGAGGCGTACGTCCAGGAGGCCGTCGAAGCCGGCGCGCGCGTCTTCAAGGCGCATGTGCAGGTGGGGGCGTACGACCCGGCCGACGAACTCCTCGACGGGGCCTGGGGGTTGCTGGCGGCGGCCGGGATTCCCGTGGTGATCCACTGCGGCTCCGGGCCCGCGCCCGGCAAGCACACCGGCCCCGAGCCGATCGCGCACGTGCTCGCGCGGCATCCCCGCCTGAGACTGGTCGTCGCGCATCTCGGCATGCCCGAGTACGAGGAGTTCCTCACCCTCGCCGAGCGGTACGAGGAGGTGCGACTGGACACGACGATGGCGTTCACGGACTTCACCGAGGACTTCATGCCGTTCCCGCACAGGGCCCTGCCCCGGCTGGCCGACCTCGGCGACCGCGTCCTGCTCGGCTCCGACTTCCCCAACATCCCCTATCCGTACGTCCATCAGCTCCAGGCCCTGGAACGCCTGGGGCTCGGCGAGGAGTGGCTGCGGGCGGTGTGCCACGACAACGCCGTAGAACTGTTCGGGCTCAGCCGGGGGCGGTGATCACGCCGGTCCCGGCGCGGGAGACGGCGTGCGTGTCACGGAAACCCTCGTGAGAATCCGATGTCCGTGCGGTGCAGGGGGTTTCGGTGTGGGTATCAGCTTCGGATCCGGCGGTGCCGGTTCGGGCGGATGCGACGGGGGCGGAGCGAGTGGCGAGAGAGGCATGGAGCGGCAGCGCCGGGATAGAGGCGGCGGACGCGGTGTTCGAGTTGATGAGGCGACTCATCGACAACTTCCGGGACAACCCGCCGGTGACGCCGCTGGTGGTCCTCCAGGCGGGCGAGGAGGACGCGACCGGCACCCTGGACCGGCGTGTCGCGCAGGTCGTGGAGTTCGTCCGGCAGGGCCATCAGCCGCGGGGGCTGATCGCCAAGCGGCTGGACGGCGGGGGCGGCGCGGACGCGTACTCCTCGGCGATCGACATGGTGCGCCAGCTGTGCGAGCACCCTTGGGACAACCAGAGCCAGTCGCAGTACAAGGCGTTCGCCTTTCCGCGTTCGCGACTGCTGCGGGCCATCGAGCAGGCCGCGCCGGAGGTCGGCGGGGACGTGGGCACGGTGTGGTCGGCCGCCCAGCGTCGCGAACGGCTGATGCGGCGGCTGGCCGAGCTGCGCTGGCGGCCGGAGCGCGATCCGGACGGCGTCGACGAGGAAAGGCGGGTCTCGGCGCTGTCGGACACCGTCGGTGCGGTGGTGAACCCGTCGGGTTTCGTGGGCGCGATGTTCATCGCCTGCCTGAGCGTGCTGCTGGGCGAGGGCGGGTGGCAGACGGCCGTGTGGGGCGGCGCCCTGGCGCTGGCGGCGTTCGGTGTGGTGCACCTGCTGGCGCGCAGCGCGCCGCCGCTGCTGTGGCTGCGCCGGGCCAGCCGGTGGTTCGCGACCACCACGTTCCTGGCGCCTTCGAGTGACCGGCCGGAGGCCGCCGAATGGTCGAGATGGCGGCCGACGAAGTCGTGGGAGACGATCCGCGGCCGTGCCTTCGCCGTCGCCCAGCAGGTGGTGGCGGCCCGGGCCGGTGATGTGACGGCACGTCAGTTCCATTTGGAGCTACGCGTGCTGGCGTTGCTGGAGGACCTCCGCGAGAACTTCCGGCCGCGGACGCTCGACCTGCGCCGTCGCAAGCGCACGGTGCCGCCGGTGGTGTATCTGCCGTGTGCCACCGAGGACGACGGCGGGCTGCTGTTGCTGCGGGCGATCAGCAATGTGCGCACCCGCCGCAGCGAGGTGGACCCGCTGCTGGTGCTGGCCGCGATCCCGGCCGCCGAGCGCCTGCGGCCGCCGGGCTCCGAGGACCCGGGGCGGCTCGCCGCAGCGCGGCCCGACGGGCCCGAGCCGGACGATCCGGAGCGTGCCTTCGCGGCGGACGCCCGGTACCAGGAGTGGGTGACCGGCCTCAACGTCGGGCAGTCCCCCGGGCGCTCGGCCGCGCTGCCGTGGATCCTGTGGATACCGCTGTCCGCCGAGGAGCTGCGCCGCAGGCACTCTGCACAGCACTCCACCACCCGGATCCGCCGCACCGCAGCCTGGCTGCTGTGGTCCCGGCCCTGCCTCGCGGTGGTCCTCGCCATCGCCCTGGGCCTGGGCTTCCTGGGCAACCGGTGGATGGCCCAGCGCTACTGCCAGGGCCGGCTGGTCGGCTCCAACACGGACTCCGTTCTGGTCGGCGGCGAGTGCGTGGGCGTCGCGACCGGGGACGTTCGGCTGGCCGCGGGCAACGGGCTGGAACTGTACGGGGCCGGCAAGGGCGTCACCTTCGACGCAGTCGAGCGGGCGATCAGGGCCGAGAACGCGGACATCGGCCCCGAGGACAAGTACGTGACGATCGTCTACGCCGGCCCGGTCACGGCGGCGGACGAGTCCGACACCCGCAAGGGCCTGGAGGAGATCACGGGCGTCTACCTCTACCAGCACTACGCCAACGTCAGCACCCATCAGCCGACGAAGATAAGGGTGCTGCTCGCCAACGCCGGCCAGAACATGCTCCAGGTGCTGCCCATGGCACGGCACATAGCGGACCTGGCCCGGCGCGACCGGTCGGTCGTCGGTGTCGTCGGTCTGGGGCGTGACACCACGGAGAGCGACGACGCGGTGGCGATCCTCAAGGGCGCGGGCCTGCCCGTGGTGAGCACCACCAACTCCGGCAGCCATCTGGCGCGGGAGCTGTCGAACTGGTTCGGTCTGGCCGCCACCGACGAGGAGGAGGCGAACGCGCTGCTGGTCGTCGCCCGGCAGCTCGCCCGGCGCGAGGACGGGGCCCGGGCCGTGGTGCTGGCCCGCAAGGTCGGCAGCGAGAAGGACTTCTACACGACCGAGCAGGCCAGAGTGGGCAAGCAGATGCTGGACCGGGCCGGTTTCGAGCCGCTGCCCTCCCACTCCTACCGGCTGAGCCCCAACGGCGAACCCGAACTGACCGACCCGGTCGAGGACATCTGCGCGAGCGACCCGGTCCCCAGGGCCCTGTACTTCGCGGGCCGGGTGGAGGACGTGCCCAACCTGATGTCCCAACTGGGCTCCACTCCCGGCTGCTCCGGCCGGCCCATCACCGTGTTCACCGGCGACGACCTGGCCAAGAGCAACTACGACGAGGGCGAGAGCCTGCGCATCCCTTCGGAGGTCACCCTCTACCACTTCGCGCTGGCACCGATGGACCTCGTCGGCGCGGCCGGCTTCTACGAGGACGCCCACGACGTGCTCGCCGACCTGCTCCCCGCCGGCACCGCGGCGACGGCGCTCGCCGATCCCGCACAGCCCTGGGACGACGCCCTGTTCTCCAGCGGTCAGTCGGTACTGGCCTACAGCGCCACCGCGGTCCTCTACCGGGCCTCGAAGAACGGCGACGCCCCGCAGACCGCCCCGGAGACCTGGGCGGACCTGCGCTGGCGGCCCAATCCGAACCTGCCGGTCGGCACGGTCAGTTTCGCCGGCAGCCAGCCCTACGCCGACCAGCGGGGCCACGGCTACAAGATCGTGCGGGTGACCTACCGCGGCCACAAGGTGCGGTCGGTCACCGTGTGCGGTCGGCCGGCCGGCAGTGACGAGCCGCTCTCCGCGCCGCCGGGCCGCGAGGGCGCCGACGAGGACACGGTGTGCCGCGAAGAGTGACCACGCCGTCCCGGGCCGCCGGTAGCGTGAGCCGGCGGAGCACCCGCACGAACACCACTTGGGAACGGATCCTCATCCATCATGCGCAACTGGATCACGCGCGCTGAGACCAGCGCCGACATCCCCGCCGTCCGTGACATCGTCCTGTCCGCGTTCGAGACCCCCTTGGAGGCCGACCTCGTCGACGCGCTGCGTGCCGACCCCTGCTGGATCGAGGGCCTGTCCCTCGTGTCCACGGACGAGAACGACCACCCCGTCGGATACGCCCTGCTGACCCGCTGCCACATCGGCGACACCCCGGCCCTGTGTCTGGCCCCGTGCGCCGTGCGGCCCGAGTGGCAGAACAGCGGGGCCGGCTCGGCGGCCATCCGCGCCGCTCTCGCGGCCGCCGAGGAGATGGGCGAGCACTACGTCGTCGTCCTGGGGCATCCGGCCTACTACCCGAGGTTCGGCTTCACCCGCGCCTCCACGCACGGCATCGGCCTGACCATCGACGTACCCGACGAGGCCCTGATGGCCCTCACCCTGGACGCCGGACACCCGCTGCCCAGCGGGACCGTCCGCTACGCCGCACCGTTCGGCATCTGACCCGGCCGGACGCGGGGCGCGCCACCGCGCCTTCGGGCCGGCCGGCCGTCACTCAGCAGGTCGTGAGGACCAGGGCGGCGTTCTGCCCTCCGAAGCCGTAGGAGGTGCTGATGGCGGCTGTGGCGTGCGTGGTGCGCGGGGCCTTGGCGACGACGTCGAGGTCGATGTCGAGGGCGGTGTCCTCGTGGTTGGCCGTCGGCGGGATCAGTCCGTGCTGGAGGGTCAGGACGGTGACGGCCGCCTCGATGGCGCCGGCGGCACCGATCGCGTGGCCGATCGCCCCCTTGAGGGATGTGACGGGTGGCGGCGCGGCGAACACGGTGTTGAGCGCGCGGGCTTCAGCGAGGTCGTTGAGACTAGTGGCGGTGCCGTGGGCGTTGACGTGTCCGATGTCGGCGGGTTCCAGGGCGGCGTCGGCGAGTGCGGCGAGCAGCGCCTCGGCGGCGCCCCGGCCCTGCGGATGGGGGGCGGCGTAGTGGTGGGCGTCGCAGGTGGCGGCGTATCCGGCCAGGTGGGCGCGTGGCCGCAGGCTGCGGGCGCGGGCGTGGTCGGAGCGTTCGAGGACGAGGACGGCCGCGCCCTCGGACAGGACGAAGCCGTCCCGGGCGGAGTCGAAGGGACGGCTGGCCCGGGCCGGGTCGTCGGTGCGCTGGGAGAGGGCGCCCATCCGGTGGAAGCAGGCGGCGGGGATGGGGTGGCGTACGGACTCCGCGCCGCCCGCGAGCACGATGTCGCACGTCCCGGCGCGCAGCAGGTCACGGGCGACGCCGATCGCGGTGGCTCCGGACGCGCAGGCGGTGGACACGGTGAAGTTCGGTCCGCGGGCGCCGGTGTCGAGGCCGATCTCGGCGGCGGACATGTTCGGCACGCTGCGCGGGATGGCCAGCGGGGAGATGTCCAGGGGCCGGTCGTCGGCGAGTTTGGCGAACTCGCGGCCGTAGCGTTCCATGCTGGCGGTGCCCGAACCGATCACGACGCCGACGCGGAGCGGCTCCCAGTCCCGTGGGTCCAGGCGGGCGTCGGCGAGGGCCTCGCGGGCGGCGAGGAGGCCCATGGCCGTGAACCGGTCAAGCCGCCAGGCGGACGACCCGACCAGCCGGCGGGCGTCGAAGTCGGGTACCTGGCAGGAGATGTCGACGGGCAGCCCGGCCAGCTGTTCGTCACGGCGTGCGGTCGAGGTGCCCTTCAGGAGGGTCTGCCAGGTGCTGTCCGCGTCGAGGCCGGCCGGGCTGACGATGCCCAGGCCGGTGATCGCGACACGGGTCATGCGGTGTTGTCCGTGGCGGCCAAGGCCGGGCCGACCGGTGCGGTGTCGGCCTGGGCGGTGGTGGCCTGCGCGGCGTCCAGCAGGGTGACCAGTTGACCGACCGTCTTCGGCAGTTCGGTGTCGTTGAGTGTGATGCCGGTGCTCTCCTGGACCGCCAGGCCCATCTCCAGCAGGGCCAGCGAGTCGAGGCCGAGGTCGTCGAAGGTCCGTTCGGGGGTGATGTCGGCGGCGTCGATCGGGAAGGTCTCCGTGAGCACCTGGGTGATGGTGTCCAGGGTCGTCGCCATGCGTGCCTCCAGAACTGTGGGCGGGTCAGCGATGTGGATGGGTCAGTCGGAAAGGGGCGTCCCCGCTTCCGGCAGGGGTCCCGGTCGGGTGTGCGCCGGTGGCAGGGGCGCGGTGCCTGGGGCGAGCCAGCGGGCGGCGGCCGCGGCGGTCAGCAGCACGACGGCCGCCGCGGTCGTCGCGGTGAGCGTCATGGCGTCGATGAACGCGTCACGAGCTGCCGAGAGCACGGCCATGCGCTCGGCCGGCGGCAGGAGGCCGACCTGGTCCGGTACGGAGAGCAGGCTGTGGCGTGCGGCGTCCGCCACCTCGGGCACGGTGGCCGTCACGGCGGGTGCCTCGACGAACCGGGCGGTGAACACGGCCGTCAGGAGGGAGCCCTGCACGGCCACGCCGAGAGCGGAACCGACCTGCCGTGTCGCGTCGTTGATGGCGGAGCCCAGGCCGGCCTGCTCGGTCGGCACCGACTCCATCACCGATTCGGTGCCCGCCGCCGCCACGAGCCCGGCTCCCACGCCCGCGATCGTCTGGAACAGCGCGCAGTGCCCGTAGCCGGACTGAGCCGTGGTGGTGGCCCAGACGCAGAGCGCGACGGAGACCACGAGCAGCCCGCTCACCACGGTGGCCCTGATCCCCAGTCGGCGCTGGACGGCGACGGCGGCCGCCGCGCCCACGGCCAGCCCGGCCGGCAACGGCAGGGTGCGCACCCCCGCCTCGACCGGGCTGTAGCCGAGGACGCCCTGCAAGTACAGGGTGAGGACGAACAGGGCGCCGAACAGGGCGAAGGACATCAGCGCCAGGGCCGCGGCGGCGACTCCGATGCCGGGCCTGGCCAGCAGGCGCAACGGCAGCATCGGCGCCCGCACATGCCGTTCCCAGGCGAGGAACGCGGCCAGGATCAATCCGGCGAGCGCGAACCCCGTGACGACCTGTGCGCTGGTCCAGCCTTTGTGCGGGCCTTCGATGATCGCCCAGACCAGGGCCAGCAGCCCGGCGGTGGACAGCAGCGCCCCGACGGCGTCGAAGGCGGCCGACCGTGGTGCGCGCGACTCGGGGACCAACAGGCAGGACGCCGTGATGATCAGCACGGTCAGCGGCAGGTTGATCCAGAACGCGGCCCGCCACGAGGCGTGCTCGACCAGCCAGCCGCCGATCACCGGACCGCTCAGCCCGCCGAGCCCTCCGACCGCCGCCCACACGGCGATGGCGCGGCGCCGCAACTCGGGCTCGGGGAACATGTGGTGCAGGGTCCCCAGGGTGGCCGGCATCAGCAGCGCCGCCCCGGCTCCCATGCCGCACCGCGAGGCGATCACCTGCCAGGGCTCGCCGGCCAGCGCCCCGCCGACCGAGGACGCGCCGCACACGGCCACCCCGAGGACGAAGCAGCGCCGGCGGCCCCACCGGTCGGTCACCGCTCCGACGGCCAGGACGCTGCCGCCCAGCATCAGCGCGTAGCCGTCGACGATCCACTGCACCTGTGCCGTGGTCGCGTCCAGGGCCTCACGCAGCTGCGGCACGGCCACGTTGAGGACGGTCAGGTCCATGCCGAGCATGAACAGCCCGAGGCACACCACCCCCGCCGCCCAACCCCGTCGGACACCGGTGTCCGCCTGTCGAGGGGGGTGCGCCGTCATACGGCGGGCACCGCCTCGTGGGCCACCGCGCCGAGGTCGGCCGCCACCTGCCGTACCAGGGCCTCCGTCTGCCCGTGCATGTACATGTGGCCGCCGTCGAACAGCCGGGGCCGGGCCGCCGTGCTGAACAGCTCGTTCCATTCGAGCAGTTGCCGCTCGCTGGTGGTCGGGTCCTGCGTGCCTCCGTACAGCGCCAGCGGCACCTCCAGGGGAGGCTCGTCGCGGTGGCGGTGGTGCAACAGCAGCAGGCAGTCGGCCAGCAGCGGCGTGCACGCGACCGCCATCAACACCGGGTCCTTCAGGAGCCGTTGCGGGATCGGCCCGCCCACCAGCTGGGCCACGCCCTCCAGTCCTCCCATCAGCAGCGGCAGTAGGCCCCTCGCATACGCGCCGTCCTGCGGTCCGCGCAGCGACGACACGCCCATCCACAGCGGGAGACGGCCGCCCGAGGCCCGCAGGGTCCGTACCGCCTCGAAGGCCACGAGGGCGCCCACGCTGTGCCCGAACAGGGCGAACGGCCGCGGATCGGCGTCGTCATCCACGATCCGGGCGACCAGCGCGGCCACGGCGGCCGTGTCCGTGAGCGACGGCTCCTCCGTACGGCTGCCCCGGCCCGGCAGGCTCACCGAGCACATCTCCGCCCACGCCGGTACCAGACCCGCCCACGGTGCGAAGAACCCGGCTCCGGCGCCGGCCGGCGGCAGGCAGTACAACCGCACCGCCGCCTCGGGGCGCTCCTGCAGTACAACCCGCGTCAGTCCGCCAGTCACGCAAACCGCCCACATCCGCTCGCCGTACACGCGTGGTCTCCAGGCAGCCCCCGGCGCCGCGGCTGGGGGTCGGGAGTCGGGGTTCATCGTTTCGCCTGCCGACCGCTGACAGGAGATCAGCACGCCGCAGGCCGACCGACATTCACCGAAATGAGGCATCAACGGGCGTCAAGGCGGTGCGACGGCCCGCTCCTGACAAGCTGTCAACCAGCCCCGCTGATGCTCGATCGTGCTCGTAACTGCTTTCTATCGAGCACATATTGACATGCACTCGTGAAGCCCGCAGAGTCATGCCCCGACAGACCCCACGTCCCGACAGTGCACCGGCAGTGATGCAAGCCACCTCACGAGGAGTGTTGTCGTCATGTCCGAAACCCCCGCTGTCTCACGCCGACTGCTCCTGGGCGGAGCCGTCGCCACCGGCGCGCTCGCGGCCGGGATGACCGCCGCGGCACCGGCCGCGTCCGCCGCTACCGGACCGGCGCCCGCCCGGCGTCCCGGGCAGAAGTCGATGATCGGCGTGCCGTTCGAGGTCCACAGAACCGTCCGCGTCGGCGTCATCGGCCTGGGCAACCGTGGCGGCGGCATGATCACGGGATGGGCGGCCGTACCGGGCTGCACCGTGACCGCCGTCTGCGACATCCGGGCCGACCGCGCGCGAAGCGCCGCCGACCGGCTGGAGAACAAGGGCGAGCCCCGCCCCGCCGAGTACGGCGGGTCAGCCGACTCCTACGCCCGGATGCTCAGGCGCGACGACATCGACCTGGTGTACGTCGCCACGCCCTGGGAGTTCCACCACGAGCACGGCAGGGCGGCGCTGCTCAGCGGCAGACACGCCGTGGTGGAGCTGCCCGTGGCCACCGAACTGCGCCAGCTCTGGGACCTCGTCGACACCTCCGAGCGCACCCGCAGGCACCTGCTCCTCTCCGAGAACTGCAGCTACGGCGGCAACGAGCTGGCCATGCTGCGGATGGCGCACGCCGGCGTGTTCGGGGACATCACCGACGGGCACGGCGGCTACTGCCACGACCTGCGGGAACTCCTCTTCTCCGACACGTACTACACGGATTCCTGGCGGCGGCTGTGGCACACCCGCAGCACCGCGTCCCTGTACCCCATGCACGGGCTGGCCCCGATCGCGGCGGCCATGGACATCAACCGCGGCGACCGGATGACGACCCTGCGCGCCACCGCGACCGCGCCGAAGGGCCTGGCCGACTACCGCGAGCGCTTCATGCCCCGGGACCATCCGTCCTGGAAGGAGACGTACATCAACGGCGACCTGGTCACCTGCCTCATCGAGACGGAGCGGGGCCGGGTCATCCGGGCCGAGCACGAGGTGAGTTCGCCCCGCCCGTACAGCAGGATCAACACCCTCGCCGGCAGCCGCGGGATCGTCGAGGACTACGCCGGGCCCTCCCCGACCGGCGCACGCGTCTATCTGGAACCGGACCACGCCGGCCACACCTGGCGCGACTTCGCCGACTACCGCAAGGAGTACGACCACTGGCTGTGGCGGAAGGTCGGCGACGACGCGGCGAACAACGGCGGGCACGGCGGCATGGACTACGTCCTGCAGTGGCGCACCGTCCAGCTGATGCGCGCCGGACTGGTCCCCGACATCGACGTGTACGACTCGGCCGCCTGGTGCGCGGCGGTCCCGCTGAGCGCCGCGTCGCTGGCGAGGGACGGCCGCCCGGTCGAGATCCCCGATTTCACCCGCGGGGCCTGGGCCGGCAAACGTCCCGGGCTCGACTCCAGCCACACGGACATGCCGCCCGTCGGCTGAGGGGCACCGCGCAGAAGCGGGCCGGGGGATTGTGGCGGTCCAGCCGGGGCATCCGGATGGCCTGGAGGTCTCGATGGACACGGGTGTGTCGGCACGGACCGGACGTCTTCGGGCGCGGCGGGTGGCGCGGGGTTCGGTCGTCGAGGGTGCCGCCCGGGCCGGTCTCTCGGCCCGGGGTGTGATCTATCTGCTGGTCGGCGCCTTGGCGCTGCAGGTCGCCTTCGGCGACACGGGCGAGCAGGCCGACCGCGACGGGGCGCTGGCTGAACTGGCGCGGCAGCCGTTCGGCGCGGTGCTGCTGTGGGCACTGGGCGTCGGGCTTGTCGGCATGGCCCTGTGGCGGCTGTCCGAGGCGGTCTTCGGCTCGGTCGGGCAGGACGGCCGCAGTGCGCGCAAGCGGCTGGGGGCGGCGGTCCGGTTCGTGTTCTACGTCGTCGTCGCCTTCTCCGTGCTGTCGTTCGCGGCGAGCCAGGACGGCGGCGGTGGGTCCAGCGACCAGCGTTCCCGGGACGCCACCGCCGGGGCGCTGGAGGTCCCCGCCGGCCAGTGGCTGGTCGGCGCGGCGGGGATCGCCGTCATCGTGACCGGCGGCTGGATCGCCGTACGGGCGGTTCTGCGCAAGTACCACGACGAGCTGCGGCTCGGGCGGATGAGCCGCCGGACCCGGCGGCTGGTGGACGTCACCGGCGTGGTCGGCGGCGCCGCCCGCGGGCTGGTGTTCGCCGTGGCCGGAGTCTTCGCCGTCCGCGCGGCCGTCGACTACGAACCCGAACGGGCCAAGGGACTGGACGACACTCTCCGTACCTTCGCCGACACGCCTCTGGGCCCCTGGCTGCTGGCCTGCGTCGCGGCCGGGCTGGTGCTGTTCGGGGTGTTCTCCTTCGCCATGGCCCGCTGGCGGCGCGTCTGAGTCGCGCCTGGTGGGGAACACGAAGCGGATGAGCGATTCCGAGATTCCGCATGGCGACGGCCGGGCGCATGGTGACGGCCGGGCCGTGGACGTGTACCTGGACCTCCTGCGCATCCGGATGGACACGGAGGACTACCGCCTCCTGCTGCGCGCGGTGGAACCGGTCCTGAAGGCGATCGAAGAGGAACGCCTCTCCAGTCACGACCTCGCGCTCGACACGGGGGCCGCCGACGAGCTGCCCCAGGAGGTCCGTGACGAGGCCGCCCTCGTCATCGCCACCGCCGTCACCGGCCGCCTGGACAACGAAGTGATCGAGATCGACGTCGAGGAGACCGGTCCGGTCAGGATCGTCACCGACGCCACCACCGCCTCCGACCCCGCCCGGCTCGGCGAGATCGCCGACTACATCAGAGAACGGCACCGGCAGACCGAGGAACTCCGGGGCATCGCCGAGGTGAGCGGACTGCCCACCGACTTCTGACCGCCGAAGCCCCGCTCCACAGCGCCGAGCCCGAGGCCGCCAGGGTGAGCCCCTCCGGTGGCCTCGGGCTCGGCGTGTCCGCGCCCATCTCCTCCGGCCGACCACCCGCTCACGGTTTTCCGGCCATTTCACAGCACCGGCACCTCGGCCATCCCTTCGGCCGACGATCAGAAAGAAATACCTCTCACCTCCTCGACCCCACGACCCGGCCGACCTATCAGGCCACTGATTGAATAGGCAATGGGGTCCGAATTCCAGTGCCGGAACAGAATTCGGCTCTAGCCTCCTGAGACGACAGCGACAAGGCGGGTACTTCGAGGCATCGAACACCGCGAACAGAAGGGAGTCGCACCATGCGACCAATGACGCGCCGGGCAATGACAGGAGCACTGCTGGCCACGGCACTGGCGGGTTCCACGAGCATGCCCGCGCACAGTGCGCCCGCCGCCCCCGCCTCGCTGTACGCCCCGTCGGCGCTGGTCATGACCACCGGCCACGGGGAGAAGGCCGCGACCACGACGCCGGAGCGCGCCGTGACGGTGAACTGCGCGTACACCACTTCGGGAACGCACCCCGATCCGCGGCAGGCCTGTGCGGACCTGGACCGTGTGAACGGGGATCTCGACCGCTTGGCCACCCTCCGCGGGAATGACGCGGGGCAACCCTGCACCAGGGAATACAACCCCATTGTCGTCACGGTTCAAGGGGTATGGCGTGGTACACGGATAAACTACGAGCACACCTTCGCCAATCCCTGCATCAAGGAAACTCAGGGGGCCGCGGCATTTGCCTTCTGAGCGACAACAAGGGCGGGGCGCACACGGACGGGCGGCCCGCCCCTTCCGGGTCACGGCAGGAGGCGTCGCTCCTTCGCCACCGCCACGGCGCCCGCGCGCGTGTCGACGCCGAGCTTGTCGTAGATGCGCCGCAGATGGGTCTTGACCGTGGCCTCGCTGATGTACAGGGCGCGGGCGATGTCGCGGTTGCCGATGCCCCGGGCCAGCTGGGCGAGGATGTCGCGTTCGCGGTCGGTGAGGGTGGGGCGGGGTCGGCGCAGGTTGGCCATGACACGGCCGGCGACCGGTGCCGACAGGGCGGTACGGCCCTCGGCGGCGGCGTGGATCGCGGCGAAGAGCTCGTCGGGGCGTTCGGCCTTGAGCAGATAGCCGGTGGCGCCCGCCTCGATGGCGCGGGTGATGTCGGCGTCGGTGTCGTACGTGGTCAGCACCAGGACGTGGGTCGCGGATCCGGGGGCGGCGGTGAGGCGGCGGGTGGTCTCCACGCCGTCGATGCCCTCGCCGAGCTGCAGGTCCATCAGTACGACGTCCGGGGTGAGCTTCGCGGCCAGCGCGAGCGCCTCCTCGCCGGTGCCGGCCTCGCCGACGACCTCGATGCCCTGGGCACTGTCGAGCAGGGCGCGCAGTCCGGCCCGTACGACGGCGTGGTCGTCGCAGACCAGGATCCGCACGGGAGCGGCGCGGTCGGGGGTCATCGATGCGCCTCCAGGGGGACGGCGGCGGACAGGACGGTGCCCTCGCCGGGGGCTGACTCGACGGTCAGGGTGCCGCCGAGGGCGCGCAGCCGGGCCCGCATCGCGGGCAGGCCGTGGCCGCGTTCCGTGCCGGGGGCGTCGGGCAGCGCGGTGGGGTCGAAGCCGTCGCCGTCGTCGGTGACATCGAGTACGACGGTGTCGTCGAGGAGTGTGAGGGTGAGGGCGGCGTGGTCGGCGCCGGCGTGTTCGCGGACGTTGGCGAGGGCGCCCTGGGCGATGCGCAGCAGGGCGGACTGGACCCGGTCGGGCAGTTCGGGGAGGCGGCCGTCGTCGTCGATGTGGACGCGTACGGCGAGTTGCCCGCCGGAACCGGGTCCGGAGCCGGACTCCCGTGCGGCCAGGGCGCGCAGGGCCTGTGCGAGGCCGCCGCCGCGGGCGAGGTCGGCGGGGGCCAGGTCGTGCACGAAGCGCCGGGCCTCCGTGAGGTTGTGCTCCGCGACGGACGCGGCGGTGCGGACATGGGCGCGGGCCTTGTCCGGTTCGGTGTCCCACACCCGGTCCGCCGCCTGGAGCAGCATCCGCTGGCTGGACAGGCCCTGGGCGAGCGTGTCGTGGATCTCCATGGACAGCCGCTGGCGTTCGGCGAGGGTGCCCTCGCGGCGTTCGGCGGCGGCGAGCTCGTGCCGGGTGCGGATCAGGTCGTCGATCAGGACGCGCTGGCGTGCGGTGTGCCGTTCCATCTGCAGGAAGACGGCGGTGGCGAGGGCGGCGACGGCGGGCGGGGCGAGCACCAGGTTCGGGTCGAAACGGCCCGCGAGCTGCACCTGTGCGGCGACGACGAACACGGTCAGGAGCGCCACGAGCGCGAGGGCGGCGCGCGGCGGCAGGGTGCGCAGGCCGGTGTAGAACAGGGGCACCGCGCACCAGGCGAAGCTGGGGGCGAGCACGACCAGGATCATCCACACCACGACGACCGACGCCAGCCAGGCCGTGTGCCGTCGGCGGGGGCGCGGGCCCGGGTCACCGGCCCTGGGGCCGAGCAGGTGCAGGACGGTGAGGACGGCGCACAGCGCGATGATCCAGGGCGTGCGCGGTTCGCCGGGGTGGCGCAGCAGGAACCGGGCGAGCGCTCCGCCGAGCAGCAGGAAGAACGCCGCGTGCATCACGGCGCCGAGCCACCGGGTCTCCACGGTGTCCGGTTCGTACGACCGGTTTCCCATACGGGGTCGCCTCCCTTCCGGCTCGCGCGCTCTGAACTGGGCAAACACCTCCATTGTGGCCCGGTCCGAGGGCCGGGCAGGTCAACCGATCGGATGACACCACTGTCGTCCGTCGCGCGATCGGGAGGCAGCCGGAACGTCGACCGTCGGGGCCCGGTTCCGGGCCGAGGGTGGAGAGCGGACGAAGCGGGGCGGCAACCGGGCCGCCCGCCCACCGAAGGAGTCGACCGACCCATGAACCGAGTGCACAAGAACCTCTCCCGCCGTGCCCGCGTCGCCACGGGCGGTGCCGTGCTCGCCGTCGTCGCCCTGGCCGGCTTCGGCGCGGTGTCCGCGAACGCCTCGGCGCCCGCCACGACGTCCGCCGCCACCTCGGCCGTCGCCCCGGACCGGGCCACCACCACCTCCACCCACCTGACGATCGACGCCGCCACCAAGGCCGCGCGGGCCGCGCTCGACGCCGCCGAGAAGGAGAACCAGCGCGTCACGGTCGCCGTCGTCGACCGCAACGGCAACACGATCGTCACCCTGCGCGGCGACGGCGCCGGCCCCCAGTCGTACGAGTCCGCCGAGCGCAAGGCGTTCACCGCGGTCGCCTGGAACGCCCCCACCTCCCAGCTGGCCGAGCGCCTGGAGCAGGCCCCGAACCTGAAGGACATCCCCGGCACCCTGTTCCTGGCGGGCGGCGTCCCGGTCACCGCCGACAAGGCGCCGATCGCCGGCATCGGTGTCGCGGGCGCACCGTCCGGCGCGCTGGACGAGAAGTTCGCGCAGGCGGGGGCGGACGCGGTCGCTCGCTAGTCGTCCGGCGCGCCCGGGTCAGCCGGTGCCCAGGGCCGTGAGGAGGCGGGCGCAGCGGGCCATCATCTGGGCCGTGCTCTGGTCCGGGTGTTCGAACCACCAGCGCATGACGGCGGTGACGGCGTGCTGCCACACGTGGTTGAGGAGTTCATGGTCGAGCGGGTCGTCGTCTCCGGCTCCGGCCAGCAACTGCGCGGCACCGGCGGCGCCCATGGCGGCGAGGCGCTCGCGGTAGAGGTTGACGGCCTCGCGCGTCTCGCCGGCCGGCGGGAGAGCGGGGTCGTAGAGGACGGACCAGGCGTACCGGCAGTGCTCGACCGCGGTGAAGAGCGCCGTGAGGGTGTCGACGGCGTGCCCGGTCGATCCGCTGCGGGACCGGGCGGCGGCCACGGAGTCCACCAGCAGGGCGCCGACATGGTGGACGCAGGCGACGTACAGGCCGTCCTTGGAGTCGAAGTAGGTGTAGATCAGCGGCTTGGAGATGCCGGCGCGCAGGGCGACGGCGGCGACGGACACGCCCGCGTAGCCGTTTCTGCCGAACTCCTCCACCGCCACGTCGATGATCTGCCGCTCCCGGTCGGCGCGGGAGACACCTTTGGTTCCGGCCTTGCCCATGTGACGCATCCTAGCCAACGATATGACCCGACGGTAATTTACTGATCGGTCAATTCAGGGGATCGGTCGATGCAGGGAGATCGGTCGATGCAACCGGATGCGACCCCGACGGACGGCAAGGAGAGCGGGCGGCATGACGCGATCGTGGTGGGGCTGGGGCAACGTCGAGGACGCGGTGGGCGGTGCGGAGCTGGACGCGTTGCTGGGGCGGGTGCGGGCGGTGATGCCGGGCGAGCTGACGGATCACGAGCCGCCGGGCATCGCCTCGCTCGATCTGCCCCGTCCGCGGGCCACACCCCCGGCCTCGCTCGCCGACCTGTGTTCCGTCGACCCGGCCGACCGGGCCGCGCACGCACACGGCAAGGCGTTCCGGGACGTGGTGCGCAATCTGCAGGGGGACCTGCGCCACGTACCAGACCTGGTCGCGCGGCCCCGCGACGAGCGTGACGTGACCGACCTGCTCGACTGGTGCGCGGGTGAGGGCATCGCGGTGATCCCGTTCGGCGGTGGGAGTTCGGTGGTCGGCGGTGTGGAGGCGCGGTGCGACGACCACCCCGCCGTGGTCACCATCGACCTCGAGCGCCTGAACAGGGTCCTGGAGATCGACACCACCAGCCGGGCCGCGCGCATCCAGGCGGGCGTGTACGGCCCGCACCTGGAGGGCCAGCTGAGGCCGCACGGCCTGACGCTGCGCCACTTCCCGCAGTCCTTCGAGTTCTCCACGCTGGGCGGCTGGCTCGCCACCCGGGCGGGCGGGCACTACGCGACGCTCTACACGCACATCGACGACCTGCTCGAATCGATGCGCGTCGTGACGCCCGTCGGCGTCAGCGAGTCGCGCCGGCTGCCGGGCTCGGGCGCCGGACCGTCGCCCGACCGGCTCTTCCTGGGCAGCGAGGGAACGCTGGGGATCATCACCGAGGCATGGATGCGGCTGCGGGAGCGTCCACGTCGGCGCGCCGGAACGGCCGTGCGGTTCAGCGACTACGGGTCGGCGGTGGCGGCCACCCGGGCCGTCGCGCAGAGCGGACTGAACCCGGCGAACTGCCGTCTGCTCGACGCGACCGAGGCGCTGATCAACACGGGGGTGAGCGTCGGCGGCGGGGTCCTCGTCCTCGGCTTCGAGTCGGCGGACCATCCGGTGCGGGCGAGCCTGGAGCGCGCGGTGGAACTGTGCCGGGACCACGGCGGCGAGCCCTCCGCCGACGCCGGCGACTCCGCTGGGGAGTCGGACGGCGACGCGCGAGGTGGCTCCACCGCCGAGACATGGCGTTCGTCGTTCCTGCGGATGCCGTACCAGCGGGACGCGCTGGCTCGTCACTCGGTGATCGCCGAGACCTTCGAGACGGCCTGCACCTGGGACAGGTTCGACGCACTGCACCAGGCGGTCACCGAGGCGGCGCGACGGGCCGTCGACGAGGTCGCCGGGAGCGGGGTGGTCGCGTGCCGGTTCACCCACGTCTACCCGGACGGCCCGGCACCGTACTTCAGCGTGTACGCGCCCGGTCGCTGGGGCGACATCGTCGGCCAGTGGGACCTGATCAAGGCCGCGGTGTCCGAGGCGATCGTGGCGAACGGCGGCACGATCACCCATCACCACGCGGTCGGCCGCGACCACCGGCCCTGGTACGACCGCCAGCGCCCCGCCCCCTTCGCCGCCGCCCTCACCGCCGCCAAGTCCGCCCTCGACCCGGCCGGGGTTCTCAATCCCGGGGTACTGCTGCCGTAGCCACCCCACGCGCACGCCCACGCCTTGAATGCCGCATATGTCGCGTGACTGGGGAAACCCGGACGGGAGTCGATGACGCACGGGGTCGTTGACGACGCGCGGAGGGAGTGGGCAGTGAGTCAGGTCAGGACGACGCGTTCCTCGGATCTTCCTCAGCCGTTGCGGATGCTCGGCTCCGGGCTGCGCCGCCTGCCCGGAGCGGGGCAGGTGGGCAGGGTCGCCGACGGGGCGCTGGATCGGATCGGAGCGCTCTCGCCGCGCGGTCGGCGGATCGCGGTGTACACCGGAGCCGGGGTGCTCGGTGTGGCCGGCGTGGTGGAGTGGCCCCTGGCCCTCACCGGCGCGGCCGTCGCCTGGCTGACCCAGCCGCGCCCGCAGCAGGGCGAGGAAGAGGGGAAGGCCGGGGACGACATGGCCCAGGACAGCGGGCGCCCTACGGCGGTCCGCTCCGGCGACGCCCGTGCCGGAACCGCCGACGCCCTGCCGGAGCCCGAAGGCCCCGGTGCCAGGCTGGCCCCCTCCCACTTCCACCACGACCACCCGGAACCCGGCAGGCACGACCAACCCGCCAAGGTCGGCGACCCGGCCACGACGTCGGCACTGAAGAAGGTCGCGGAGGCCTCGACACACCATGAGGGGCACTAGGGTCTGTCCGACGGATCATGCCGGCGTCGCGGGCCCTGGCACGCGCATCTGACCCCGCTCCTTGGCCGGTCCGAACCGCTTACTTTCAGCCGACCTGATCCGCCGGACAGGCCCTGGGCGTCCATACGCGCGCGTGGCTGAGGATCGCGGCGGTGCGTCGCGCCGTCGTGGCGGTCGTGTGTGGCCACCTCGCCCAGCACGGTACCGATCCCGGTCCCGGGGCCGTCGAGGCGCTCGCCGGGGGCGCCTCGCCAGAAATGAGTTACACGACTCCCCCGGACAACCAACACGGGTGACCGGTCGGCGGCCGGACCGGCAACCAGCCGCGCCGCGTTATTCGCTTGCCTGGCAGCGATCGTGGTGGATGCAATGACCGGCATGATCGCCCAGGCACCCTCGCCACGGCGGCATCACACAGGAGAGGCCCACGCATGACTACGCGGTCAACGCCGGTGGAAGAGAAGCGAGCTGACGGTGCGTCCGTCCGTATCGGTACCCTCGTTCCGCTGACCCGGCCGGGCTGGGTCGAGGCGGGCCAACACCTTCTCGCCGGGCTCGAACTGGCCGTGGGCGAGGTCAATGACGCGGGCGGCGTCGGTGGACGACCACTGGAACTGGTGGTCCGCGACACCGCCGCCGATCCACAGAAGGCCGCTGCGGCCGTGGACGAGTTGGCTCAACTGGGCGTGGCCGCCTTGGCCGGTGAGTATCACAGTGTCGTCGCTCGCGCCGCCGCCACCAGGGCGGACGCCCTCGGTCTGCCGTATCTGTGCTCGTCCTCGGTGCTGGACACCCTCACGCCCGAACGGCAGACGGACTGGGTCGCGCGGCTCTCCCCGCCGCAGTCGCGCGGCTGGCGGATCTACGCGGACTTCCTCCTCGCCGCGGGTCACAGTCGCATCGCCGTAGCGACTCAACCGAGTGTCTACTGGGCGTCCGGGACGCGCATTCTGCGGGACCATCTCGCTCCACACGGCGCCACCGTCATCGAACTCGACATGCGCTCGCTCTCCCCCACGGCCCTGTGCGACGCACTCGTCGACAACCGCGCGACAGCCCTGCTTCTCCTGGTCGGCCACCCCGAGCCGGCCGTGCCGATCGTCAAGTCCGTCCGAGGCGACCAGCGCCTCGCCGAGATCGTGATCGGCGCTCCGGCCGGGCAACCGGAGTTCGCGGAATGGGCGACGTCGCTGGGCGAGGACGGCACCGGGATCCCGTTCCTGCGCTATCTGCCCGAGCGCCTCACCCCACTCGGCGCCCGAGTCGAGACGGCCCTGCGCGAGCGGCTGACGCAAGCGCCCTCCTTCGTCGCCTACGAGGGCTACGACACGGTCACCGTCCTCGCCGACGTACTGCGTTCGCAGGGCACGGACCGGGCGCGCATCGCCGAATCCTGGCCGCGTGTCACCGTCGAGGGCACCCGCGGGCAGATCCGGTTCTCCCGCACGCCGGGCATCAGCGTGTGGCAATGGGCCTGGCCACCGGTCCAGGTCGTCGACCGGGACCCGGCGGAACCCGAGCGATTCCGGGTCCTTCACACAGGCTGAGAGGGCGTACGACGTGGCAAGGCAGGCCCGAGAGTGACGGCCAGGTACGAGTGGCGCGGCGACTTCGACAACGCCGCCCTCAACGCGCTCCACGCCGACGGCTTCGGCCACCCGGTCGCGCGGACCGACTGGCGCGCACGGCTCGAGCGGCACAGCCTCGGCTGGGTCTGCGCCCGGGAGGACGGCCGTCTGATCGGCTTCGTCAACGTGGCGTGGGACGGCGGAGTCCATGCCTTCATCCTGGACACCGTGGTCGCGCGGGACTGCCGGTCGAGAGGGGTCGGAGCCGCGCTCGTCGCAACCGCGGCCGGAGAAGCCCGTGCCGCGAAGTGCCAATGGCTCCATGTGGACTTCGAGGAGCAGCTGCGTTCGTTCCATTTCGATGCCTGCGGGTTCAGGGAGACGGCGGCCGGGCTGATCGCCCTGTGACACCCGCTGACCCGCTGGTCATCACCGTATTGCCTTCGCCTTCGCTCATTGCAATGCAGCATTGCATTCGCTCGCAGCGTCATTGCATCAATTTCCGCCCATCCACCTGCAGTTACTCCCTTCACTCGATTGACGCAACCATGAACGCAACGTAGCTTTCGAGCAGCTTCGAACACGTCATATCGCGAGATGAAGATGAGGAACGGCCATGGGTGAATCCGTCCACACCGTCACGACCATGCCGACGGCTCGTCGGCCCGGCTGCCCCTTCGACCCGCCGGCGGAACTGCTCGACGCCCGCAGGCACGGCCCCATCAGCCGCTACACCCACCCCGGTGGCAAACCCGGCTGGCTGATCACCGGATACGACCTCGTGAGGTCGATCCTGGCCGACCCGCGGTTCAGCTCACGCAAGGAGCTCATGAACGTCGTCGACTTCGAGCTTCCACCGGCGCCGCCCGGCGAGTTCCTGCTCATGGACGATCCACAGCACCGGCGCTACCGGAAGCCGCTGATGGGCCGGTTCACCGTACGGCGCATGCGACTGCTCACCGAGCGCATCGAGCAGATCACCGCCGACTGTCTCGACGCCATGGCGGAGACCGGGCCGCCGGCGGACCTGGTGACCGCGTTCGCCAAGCCCATCCCCACCATCGTGATCTGCGAGATCCTCGGGGTGCCTTACGAGGACCGCGGCTCTTTCCAGGAGCAGATCGACACGTTCATGGGCGGGGAGACGAGCGACGAGGAGCTGATAGCGGCCTACACCGCGACCCAGGAGTACCTCGCGGAGCTGGTGGCCGCCAAGCGCGCCAAGCCCACCGACGACGTGCTCAGCGAACTCACCGACACCGATCTGACCGACGAGGAGCTGAAGGGGATCAGCCTGATCCTGCTGGCGGCCGGGTTCGACACCACCGCGAACATGCTGTCCCTCGGCACGTTCGCGCTGCTGCGGCACCCGGAGCAACTGGCCGCGCTGCGTGCCGATCCCGCGCTCACCGACGGCGCCGTGGAGGAGCTGTTGCGGTATCTGAGCGTCGCCAAGACGTTCATGCGGACGGCGCTCGAGGACGTCGAGGTGGGCGGCCAGACCATCGAGGCGGGCACGACGGTCGTCCTGTCGTACAACACCGCCAACCGCGACCCCGAGCGCTTCTCCGACCCCCATGTCCTCGACCTCCGCAGGCAGTCCGACGGGCACCTGGCCTTCAGCCACGGCATCCACCAGTGCCTGGGTCAGCAACTGGCCCGTGTCGAGATGCGGGTCGCGTTCCGCGCGCTGGTCGACCGCTTCCCCACGCTGCGTCTGGCGGTACCGGCCGAAGAGGTCGGCCTGCGCCCGGAGACCGCGGACATCTACGGGGTCAAGAGTCTCCCCGTCACCTGGGACGAGGAGCGGTCATGACGACGGCGTTCCTGCGCGTGGACCGTGAGCTCTGCATCGGCGCCGGGATGTGCGCGCTGACCGCCCCCGAGGTCTTCGACCAGGATCCCGAGGACGGCCGCGTACTCCTGCTGCACGCCGAGCCGCCCACCGCCCGGCGCACGGCCGCACGGATGGCCGCCGGGGCCTGTCCCTCCGGGGCGATCACGCTCCACGAGACGGAATCGGATTCCAGCAGCTCGTAGCTACGCATTGGCGACAGACCGGTCCGGTCCGGCCCGAAGGTGCCCTAGCTCTGCGGGACGTCCTTCACGAACACGACGCCGTCACACGCCGTCAGGTGGGCGGGGTCTAGAGGGGCGTAGCCGAACCACGGGGACAAGCGGGGCGCGGGCGGCGTGCCACCAAGGGTGGTGGTGGTCAGTCGCTTGGGATCGACGAGGCTGCGGTCCTCCGGAAGCGCGTACAGGAGTCCTTCGACAGTGTCCGGCGGCGGTGTGTCCACTCCTTGGTGCGGGATGGTGCCTAGGGCCGTGGCGACGAAGGCGTACTCCTCGCCGAGTTCGGCGCTCACCAGCGCACCTGCGCCCCACCACTCCACCCGCCCCTCCCACATCCGCATCGAACTCTTCGGCCGCTGCAGATGGGAGTTGTGGGCGTGGACGAAGGTCCGGCCCCGTTCGGCGAGGGCGATGAGGTTCTGGGCCATCATCACGTCCCGCTGCGCGCACAGCCGGGTCATACGAGCCGGCGAGGTGTCGGCCATCCAGTGGTGGTAGCGCAGGAGGCCGGTCGCGGTACTCCCGTACAGCCGCGCCCGGTCCCACTCGTCCGCCGAGGACACCTCGGTCAAGTGCGGCATCTGCGATTCGAGCAGCGCCACCAAGTCATCGGCGAGCAGCCGCAGTTGAGCTGCCTCGGCCGACCTCCCCACGGACCGTGCCGGCTCCGTCATCGCGGCGGGGTCGGTCCACCGGTCGTCGGCGCCGAGCAGTCGGTCGAGTGCTTCCCCGGTGCACGGGAGCAGGTCCGCGTCCACCCAGGTCGAGAGGTAGCCGTGCAGTGCGGTGAGGGCCTGGCGGGGGCTCGCGGCGGCGGTGATCTCCAGCGGGCCGTCGAACCCGGCGAAGCGCAGCCGCTCGGAGGCGGGCCGTCCGTCGTTGTGGGCACGCATCCAGCGCACGAGCTCGCGGTTGGCCGCCGAGGCGCCCCAACCGTGGCTGAATCCGCGCTCCATGACCTCGTCGAGCGTGCCCGTGCCCGAGGTGACGTAGTCGTCCACGACCAGGCCCATCAGACAGTCGCTCTCGATCGCGATCGTCCGGTAGCCCTCCTGCTCGACGAGCTGCCGGAAGAGCTCGTTCCGCAGGTCGAGCAGGGTGTCCTCCCCATGGGTGGGCTCGCCCAGGGCGAGCAGCCGAGGCCGGGCCGCCGGGAGCAGCTTCATGAGGGTGGCAGCCTCGACGGCATGGGCGGTGTCCTTGATGTCGGTAGCCATGGCTTCAACGGTATCGTTGAACCTTCGATTGAAACTTTCTCGCGATATCGTCAGTTCCATGGGGCGAAACCTTCAAAACGGGAATCGGCTGAGGCCGGTTGACCTGGCCCGTCGGCACGGTCTGTCCACACAGGCGGTCAGGAACTACGAGGAGGCCGGCATCCTTCCGACCGCCGATCGCACAGCCCACGGCTACCGCACCTACACCTCGCTGCACGCCGCTGCCCTGTGCGCGTTCCTCGCCCTGCTGCCGGGCCACGGCCATCCGACGGCAACGTCGATCATGCGGGCGGTGAACCAGGACGCGCCCGACGAGGCCTTCCGTCTCATCGACGAGAGCCACGCCCAACTCCTCGCCGACCGACGGACCCTCCAAGCCGTGGAAAGCGCCCTGCGCGACCTGGAGTCCGCCGCATCGTCCGAACCCGGCCCCGGATCCAAGCCCGGCCCCACGTCCGAGCCCGGCGGCACGTTCATCGGTCCGTTGGCGGACCAGCTCGGAATCCGGCCCGCGACGCTACGCAAATGGGAGCGCGCCGGACTGGTGCACCCGCGCCGCGACCCGCTGACCGGTTACCGGGTCTACGACGAGGACGCCGTACGGGACGCCCGCCTGTCCCACCAACTCAGGCGCGGCGGCTACCTCCTGGAGCAGATCGCTCCGCTGATCGCCCAAGTACGGGCGGCCGGCGGCCTGGAGCCACTGGAGGCCGCACTGCGCGACTGGCACGGCCGGCTGTCCACACGCGGACGTGCCATGCTCACCGGGGCCGCGGAGCTGGAGGCGTACCTTCGCGAGCGGGTCAGAAGTGACGATCGTGAGGCGCCTGGAGGCACTCGGTGAACGCGACCCCTCGACCGAGGCTGATCCTGCTGTGCGGGCTTCCCGGCTCCGGGAAGACCACGCTGGCCAAACGTCTGGCCGGCGCCGTGCCCGCGGTGCGACTGTGTCCGGACGAGTGGATGGCGGACCTCGGTGTCGACCTGTTCGACGAGGGCACGCGGGACCGACTTGAGCGGCGGTTCTGGCAGCACACTCAGGAGCTGTTGAAGCTCGGACAGGCCGTGATCCTGGAGTTCGGCTTCTGGGCCCGTTCCGAGCGGGACGAGAAGCGTCTCGGCGCACGTGTCCTCGGCGTTCCCGTGGAGCTGCACCACCTCTCGGCGCCGTTCGATGAGCTGTGCCGCCGTCTCGAAGCCCGTACCGCGACCGGCGGGAGCGGCACGGCCCCGGTCACCCGCGAGATGCTCGAAGGCTACGTGAAGCTCTTCGAGGCCCCCAGCGACGAAGAACTCCGCCTCTACGACGCACCGCCGCCCGGTCGACGCGGGTGACCGGACGGCGTTCAGCCTTGCCCGTCAGCCCTGCTCGAGCACCGCATCCGCCTTCGCCTTCGTCTCCGCGACGACCATCGCCGCCATCGGAGCGGCGCCCAGCGCACCGCCGACCAGGAAACCCAGCCCCAAGGCGACAACCATGATCACATTGCCGACCCACACCATGGTGTCCACCGGCAGCGTGTACGCCCCCACGACCCGCGCCACGCACTCCGTGAGCAGTACGACACCCCACACCAGCGAGAACACCCGCTCGGCCCGCCGAAATCGCGCCGAACCGGCGTGCAGTCGCGCCCAGGCGGCCTCCCGGCCCGGGTCCCCCTTCACCACCCACGGCTTCATACCGGCCGTCATCATCGGCTTGCCGAGCACCACGGAGACGATGATCCCGATCCCGATCGTGCTGCTGACCGCGCTGTCCTTGGCGATCATCAGTCGCGCGTCGCCCGCCACGAAGCCGAGCAGCAGGGACACCACGTTCACGAGGAGGATCAGGGCCGCAAGACCGTTGACCTCACGTGACTTCAGCACACCCCACCCGGTCCGCGCGGCCGGCACGACACTGCTCAGGGCGAGCGCCATCACGGTGCTCGTCCCGAAGCCGTTCTTCAGGAGGTAGTACGCCCCGAGGGGCACCGCGACATCGATGAGCAGCGGCGCGAAGTTCCGTAGCACGCCCCGGCCGTTGGTTGCGCTCGTCTTGCCGGCCCTCGTGATCCCCGTGATCCCCGTGTTCGTCGTCATGCGCCCAGCTTCGTGGCCACCGCCTCGTCCTCGGTAGAAACGATCGTCCGGCCCTCGGCATGACAAATGTCAGCACCGCACCACCGTGCGGTGTTAGACCGCCGCTCAGGCCCCCGGTGTCTCGGGGGTCGCCGGTGGCTCGGCGGGGGTCGTGGCCGGTGGGTGGAAGAGGACGGCTCGGGCGACGGGCGGGGCGAAGAGGGCGGTGACGGGGGCGGAGAGGGTCAGTACGGAGCGGAAGGCGCGCCCCACGACCGGGTTGCCGGGGGCACAGTCCTGCACGCGCTGGAGGTACCAGTCGGCCGCGCGGTCCGCGGGTCCGCCGTCGACCGCGTTGCCGACCGCGCCCGGCATCTTGCGGTCCGCCCCGGCGGAGATGTCCCACGCCTGCCGGGACGCGGCGAGGACCGCCCGCTGCACGCGCCGCGTCGTGGGCGTCCGGCGTGGATCGGCCAGTGCGTCGCGCAGCGCGACCGCGCTCATCGCGGCGACGGCCATGCCCTGCCCGTAGATCGGGTTGAAGGTGCACAGGGCGTCACCGCTGGCGAGGAATCCGGCCGGGCAGCTGCCGGGCAGGTCGTAGCGGCGGCGGACGTTGGCGGTACGCCGGTAGCCGAACGCCGGTGAGAGCGGTTCGGCCTCGTCCAGCCAGCGGTGCAGCAGCGGGTGCGGCAGCCTCTTGGCGTACGTCACGAACTCGTCGTCGCCCGTGGGCGGTTCGTCACCGCGCAGCCCGGAGACGATGACGATGTGGCTGCCGTCCTCCAGCGGCAGCGCGCCGCCCGCGTGCACCTGGTCGGGGCTCGGGTAGACGTAGTAGCCGGCGGTGTCGCCGCCGAGGACGCCGTCGCGGCCCCGGTAGACCCGCGAGGCGTACGCCAGTCCGGTGTCGATGGTCTCCTCGTGCGGGGCCCCGGCCCCCATCGCCCGGAGCCACTGCGGAGCCTTCGTGCCGCTGCCGGAAGCGTCGACGACCAGGTCGGCCTCCAAGCTCCGCTGCTCCCCGCGGGCGTCGCCGGAGCGGTCCCGCAGGACCACGCCCCGCACGCGCGAGGCGTCGCCGAGGAGCCCTACGACCTCGGTCCCCTGCACCGTACTGATCACCGGGTTGGCCAGGACCCGACGCCGTACGAGCTCCTCCAGCTGTGCGCGGGAGCCGGTGTAGATGTGTGTCGTCGCGGGCAGCCGGCGGAACCAGCGGCCGTTCTGCCAGAGCACCAGGTCCGACGGCAGTCCGACGTGCGGCGCTCCCGCCGCGCGCAGCTCCGCCAGGAAGCCCGGCAGCAGCGATTCCATGGCCACCTGCCCGCCCTCCAGCAGGACATGCGGATGCCGGCCCTGCGGTACGCCGGGCCGTGCCCCCGTGCCGTCCGGGAACCGGTCGCGCTCCACCACGGTCACCCGGTCGGCGTGCCCGGCCAGGACGTGCGCCGCGAGCATTCCCGCCAGACTCCCGCCGACCACGACCGCGTGCCGCCCGCCGTCGTGCCCCACGCCCCAACCACCCGTTTTTCCGGCAGAGTTCACCGAGCCGCTCCCCTGAATCGCCACGTCGCGAGAAGCCACCAGTATTCCGGACCGCGGCACGGGTTGACCGCGTTACAGCCGTTTTGCGCCACCTCGTATCAGCGCGGGTCCACGTCGGCCCGCAGCATGTGGTGGTCGGAGTACGCGCTCGCCTGCACGCGGTGCTTCAGCGGGGCGATGCCTCGCAGGAAGACGTAGTCGAACTTGCTGTGCCAGTCGGTGGTCGTCTCGCAGTCGCCGATCCGCGCGGGACGGCACTCAGGGTCGATGTCCGTGGCCAGTGCCCACATCTTGGACAGCTCGGGGGCGTCCGGCACGGCGTTGAAGTCGCCGAGCACGATCGCGCGGTCGTACCGGGCGACCTGCTTGGCGAGCACGCCGACCTGGCTTGCCCGGAACTCCTCTTGACGTCGATGGGCGAGGTGCGTGTTGAAGACCCGGACGGACCGGCCGCCCACCGTGGTGGTGACCGCCATGTACCCGCGGTCCTCGGATCCGCCGTCGGGGTACTCCACGCTGACCCGGTCCGTCATCGGCGCCGCCGAGAGGATCGCCTGACCGAAGCCCCCCGGATTCCACGGCACTCCCCCGCAGCGGCCCCAACTCTGAAGAACCGTCCCGTACTTGACGTGGTAGACCAGCCCGTGAAGGTTCTCCAGATAGTCCCGGATCATCTCGACGTCCCGCACACACGCTTCCTGCATGCCGATGACCTGCGGCGCGTACGCGGCGATGTCCGCCGCCCGGTCGACGTTGCTGACCTCGCACGGGTTGCAGATGTTCCACGTCATGACCCGGTTCGGTACGACGTCCCGGACGGCCTCGACGGGCCGCGATCCGGCGGAGGGGGCACCGAGGGGCGCGCTGGGGCCGACGAGCAGCATGAAGGCCGCGATCACGGCACCCACGATCAACCAAGCGCCCCGTCCGAGCACCATCGCCTCCTCGATGTGGGCTCTGTCCCGTCCCCCATCCTGAAGCGACGATAACCCACCTGCCCGGCCGAGGGAGTTCGGCCTGGCTCAGGTACGCGTTGCCGCCCGCGGGCGTCACTGCGGCCAGGGTCTGGCATGTGCGCTGGCCGCGCCGACGGCCGCTCTGGCCGCCCGCTCGACCAGCGCGATGCCGGCTTCCATCGATCTGTTGCCGCCGCTGAGGACGGAGACCAGATAGCGGTGGCCGTGCACCGTGACCTGGCCGACGCTGTTGATGATCCAGAGGCCGGTCGTGCTCCGTTGCAGCCAGCCGTTCTTGAGTGCCCAGCGGGAGCCGCGGGAGCCGGCCGCGGACACTCCCCAGTCCTGTTCCTCGGTGATCGAGCCCATCAGGTCCCCGATGAAGGCGCGGGACGCCTGGTTCAGCCCTTCGGGCGGGCGGGCGGAGCCGGCCGGGCCGTGCGCGAAGACCGCGCGCAGCAGCCTGACCTGGTCCATGGCCGTGGTCCGGGTGAGGCCCCATCTGATGCCGGGGCCACCCCGTGTGGAGGTGAGCCCCAGCCGTTCGTTCGCCGCGCCCAGGCCGTCGGCCGCGCCGATCGTGCGCCACAGGACGTCCGCCGCGTAGTTGTCGCTCGTCCGGATCATCGCCACGGCGTACTGGCGCTCGTCGTCGGTCAGCTCCCGGCCCTCGTCCTGCGCCTGGAGCAGCAGCGTCGCGAGGATGCCCACCTTGATGATGCTCGCCGTCTCGAACGTCGCGCCCTTTCCGTACGACGCGATCTCCTGGTCGGCGCTGTCGAGGTCGAGCACCGCCACGGCCAGCCGCGTGTCCCCGCGCGGCAGGACCGGTCCGAGCGCCCGCGAGAGAGTCACGCCCCGCTTCTCGCGCGGCGCCGCCGGCCCGAGGGCCGGGGCACCGGCCCGGGGCAGGGGCGTCCGCGTCTCGTGGCCCGTACCTACGGCGGCACAGGCGGCGAGTGACACCACGACCGCGGTGGCGACGCAGGAGGCGGCGCAGCCCCGTAGCGAGGGTGCGCGCGGGCCGCGCGCCGTGTGCGTCCGGTTCTGTCCGTCGAACATGGCGGGGCGGGCCTCGATGTTCCTGTGGAGAAATTCGGCGAGCAATCACAAAATATGGCATTTCGGATGCGGTGGTGGTGATTGCTCGCACAACAGGCGTGTCGCGCGAGGGTGCCGCCGTGCTGGCGCGGGTGTTGAGCCGTCAGTTCTCCTGGAGGACGGAGAGGACGTTCCCCGCCGGGTCGGTGAACCACGCAATCGCCGCGGGGCCGCCGCCGCCGACCCGGACGATGCCCTTCTCGTCGTGGTCGAAGCCGGAGTAGCGCTCCAGGGTCACGCCGCGTCGCCCCAGTTCGCCGACGGCGGCCTCGATGTCGTCCACGGGGAAGTTGAGGATCGTGAAGGTCGCCGGGGTGTGGTTCTCCTTGGGGTAGACGAAGACCTGCGCGCCGCTGCCGAGCTTGATGATCAGCATCCGCATGTCGCCCTGCCCGGACTCCTCCACGTCTAGGCCGAGGGTCTCGCCGTAGAAGCGGCGGGCCTCGCCGAGGTCGTCGACCGAGAAGCCGCTGAACGCCTGCGATTGTCCGAGCATGCCGTGTGTCTCCTTCACGCGGGGTGAGCCGTCCTGGCCGTCCTGGAATCTCAGGGCACACCACGCGCATCGAGGGCCGGACGCGCGCCGCGCGGATGGCGCCCGGATGGTCGTGCGTCCTTCACCCTCACGAAGCGCCCGCCACGCCCCCGGGAGGCACCGGTACCGGCCCGACATGCGCGGCGGTCCGGTTCGGTGGAGTCTGGGGATCATGGAGCGCAAGCACGGGCGGCGGGCCGGCGCGGCCCTTGACGTGGAGGCCGTGCTCGACGACCTCTACACGACGCCGCCGCCCGGCTTCGTGGCCCGTCGCGAGGAGCTGGCCCTCGCGGCCAGGACGTCCGGACGGGCGGACGACGCCCGGCGGATCCACGCCGCCCGCCGCCCCACGCTCGCGGCCTGGGCGGCGAACCTGCTGCTGCGCTCCCGGCCCCAGGAGAGCCGGCACTTCCTGGAGCTGGGGCGGGCGCTGCGCGACGCCTATCGGACACTGGACGCCGACGGGATCAAGGAGTTGTCCGAGCAGCGTCGCAGTGTCGTGTCCGCGTTGTCCCGGCAGGCCGCCGAGCTGGCCCGGGCGGGCGGGCACCGCCTGTCGGACGCGGCGCAGCAGGACGTCGAGTCCACCCTGCGGGCCGTGCTCGCCGACGAGGACGCGGCCGACCAGTGGGCCACGGGCCGGCTGGAGGGCGCCCTCACCCCGCCCTCCGACTTCCCCTCCCC
>NZ_JAKEIP010000013.1 GCF_021474425.1 Streptomyces muensis
CCCCCAACCCCGACGCCGAGATGACCCAGGTGGTCCGCCCGTCATGAACAAACCCCTGCGCCGGATCGCGATCTTCTGCGGCCTCCTCGTCCTCTCCCTGCTCATCCGCGACAACTGGCTCCAGTACGTCAAGGCCGACTCCCTGCGGGAGGACCCCGACAACCGCCGCGTCCTCATCGCCCGCTACGCCACCCCCCGCGGCGACATAATCGTCGGCGGCAACCCGATCACCGGGCACACCGAGACCACCTCGGGCGACTTCAAGTTCAAGCGCACGTACAAGAACGGCGCCATGTGGGCGCCCGTCACCGGCTTCGTCTCGCAGGCCTACGGCGCCAACCAGCTGGAGTCCATCCAGGACGGCATCCTCAGCGGCACCGACGACCGGCTCTTCTTCCGCAACACCCTCGACATGATCACGGGTAAGGAGAAGGAGGGCGGCAACGTCGTCACCACCCTCAACGCCGCCGCGCAGAAGGCCGCGTACAACGGCCTGAAGAAGCAGGGCGGCAAGGGCGCCGTCGCCGCCATCGAGCCCGCCACCGGCAAGATCCTGGCGCTGGCCTCCTTCCCGTCGTACGACCCCTCCACGATCGCCGGCGGCGGCGACTCCGACGCGGCGGCCTGGAAGAAGCTCGACAAGAAGAACAACCCCGACGACCCGATGCTCAACCGGGCGCTGCGCGAGGTCTACCCGCCCGGCTCCACCTTCAAGGTCGTCACCGCCGCCGCGGCCCTGGAGAACGGCCTCTACAAGACCGCCGACGAAAAGACCAAGTCGCCGGACCCGTGGGTCATGGAGGGCACCACCACCAAGCTGCCCAACGAGGGCAACATCCCCTGCGAGAACGCCACTCTGCGCGTCGCCCTCCAGTACTCCTGCAACACCGTCTTCGGCAAGATCGGCTCCGACCTAGGCAACGACAAGATGCTGGAGGAAGCCAAGAAGTTCGGCTTCACCGAGGAGCAGTTCACGCCGACCCGCACCAGCGCCTCGGTCTTCTCCGACGACATGAACCCCTCGCAGACCGCGCTGTCCTCCATCGGCCAGTTCAACACCGCCGCCACCCCGCTGCAGATGGCCATGGTGGCCTCGGCGGTCGCCAACAACGGCACCCTGATGAAGCCGTACATGGTCGACGAGCTCCAGACGCACAATCTCGACGCCCTCGAGAAGACCGACCCCGAGGAGCTGAGCCGGCCGCTGTCCGCGGAGAACGCCCAGATCCTCCAGTCGATGATGGAGACCGTCGTCGAGGACGGCACCGGCAAGAACGCCCGGATCGACGGCGTCAAGGTCGGCGGCAAGACCGGTACCGCCCAGCACGGTGTCGAGAACAGCGAGAACCCCTACGCGTGGTTCATCTCCTACGCCAAGCTCAGCGACAACAGCTCGCCGGTGGCCGTGGCCGTGGTGATCGAGGACGACAACGCCGTCCGCGACGACATCTCCGGCGGCGGCCTCGCGGCCCCCATCGCCAAGAGCGTCATGGAGGCGGTCATCGACAGCAAGAAGTGACCCCGCTCACGTCCCCTTCACATCGGTGCACGTTGCGATACCGGTCCTGTATCGGGTTACGGGCTTGGCCAGGTCACACAAGACGAGCCGGGTACGGTATGCCCGGACGGACCACCGCCACACCCACAAGGGTGACGGCGGGACCGACGGAGAGGGCTGGTAGGTAGCTATGGAAGAGCCGCGTCGCCTCGGCGGCCGGTACGAACTGGGCCAGGTGCTCGGTCGTGGTGGCATGGCGGAGGTCTACCTCGCGCATGACACCCGCCTCGGCCGCACCGTGGCGGTGAAGACGCTGCGCGCGGACCTCGCGCGCGACCCGTCCTTCCAGGCCCGGTTCCGCCGGGAGGCCCAGTCGGCCGCCTCGCTCAACCATCCCGCGATCGTCGCGGTCTACGACACGGGCGAGGACTACATCGACAACGTGTCGATCCCGTACATCGTCATGGAGTACGTGGACGGCTCCACCCTGCGTGAGCTTCTTCACTCCGGCCGCAAGCTGCTGCCGGAGCGCGCCATGGAGATGACCATCGGCATCCTCCAGGGCCTGGAATACGCCCACCGCAGCGGCATCGTCCACCGCGACATCAAGCCGGCCAACGTCATGCTGACGCGCAACGGCCAGGTCAAGGTGATGGACTTCGGCATCGCCCGCGCCATGGGCGACTCCGGCATGACGATGACCCAGACGGCCGCCGTCATCGGCACCGCCCAGTACCTCTCACCGGAGCAGGCCAAGGGCGAGCAGGTCGACGCGAGGTCCGACCTCTACTCGACCGGCTGTCTGCTGTACGAGCTCCTGACGGTCCGCCCGCCCTTCGTCGGCGACTCCCCGGTGGCCGTGGCCTACCAGCACGTCCGCGAGGAGGCCCAGGCCCCCTCGGTCTTCGACCCCGAGATCACGCCCGAGATGGACGCGATCGTGCTGAAGGCCCTCACCAAGGACCCCAACTACCGCTACCAGTCGGCCGACGAGATGCGCGCCGACATCGAGGCCTGCCTCGACGGCCAGCCCGTCGCCGCCACCGCCGCGATGGGTTCCGTGGGCTACGGCGGCTACCCCGACGACCAGCCCACCACGGCCCTGCGCGCCACCGACGCCGGCGCCACGTCGATGCTGCCGCCCATGAACCCGGACGACGGCGGCTACGGCTACGACGACCGCGTCGACCGCCGCCGCCAGAAGAAGTCCAACACCTCGACGATCCTGCTGGTCGTCGCGGCTGTGCTGGTCCTGGTGGGCGCGATTCTGATCGGCAAGTGGATCTTCGCGGGCGACGGGGTGGCCAACGACACCACCGCCGTCCCCGACTTCGTGAGCAACACCAAGGCCGAAGCCAGGGAAGCGGCCACGAACGCCGAACTGAAACTGGAGTTCACGGAGAAACCCTGTGAGGACCAGGTCAAGGGCAAGGTCTGCAGTCAGGACCAGGACCCCGGCAAGAAGGTGAAGAAGCAGTCCATCGTCAACCTGGTCATCTCGACCGGCGCCCCGAAGGTGACGGTGCCGAGCGTGATCGGTCTGAGCCTGGAGGACGCCAAGACGAAGCTCGAGGCCGACGACTACGACTTCACCATCAAGACGGAGACACGTGAGGTGTCCTCCGACGACCCCGGCACCGTCCTCGACCAGGACCCGCAGCGTGGCGAGGAGGTCGAGAAGGGCTCGACGATCACCCTCACCGTCGCCAAGGAAGAGGAGAAGTCCACCGTTCCGCCGGTCGTCGGCAAGACCTGCGACGAGGCGAAGGCACAGATGGCGGCCAACGACCTGGTCGGCACCTGCACCGAGGTCGACACCCAGGACCCGAACCAGGTCGGCAAGGTCATCGCGACCTCGCCGGAGGCCGGCAGCCAGGCGGACAAGAACTCCACGGTGACCATCCAGATCGGCAAGCAGGCCGCGCAGAAGGCCAAGGTGCCGAACGTGGTCGGGCGTACGGTCGGCCAGGCCAAGCAGATCCTCGCGGCCAGCGGATTCACCAACATCCAGTTCGCCGAGGGCAGCGACCAGAGCGACACCGCCTTCGTCACCGACCAGGACCCGGACGGCGACCAGGAGGTCGACGACCCGGCGAACACCCAGGTGACGCTGACCACCTTCGGAGCCGGCGGCAACGGCGGCAACAACGGAGGGAACAACGGCGGCCAGATCTTCGGCGGCGTGACGGGAACGTCCGCCCGCTCGGAGGACTGACCCTCACACACATGGCTGAGCCCCGGCACCCTGAGCAGGGTGCCGGGGCTCAGCCATGACCGTGCGGCTTCAGGCCCGGCGCGTGGCCCACGGCCACGGCGGGCGGGTCAGCGCAGCTCCTCCGGCAACGTCCGCTGCGCATCCACCTTCTCCACCCGCTCCAACTCCCCCCACACGATGTACCGGTAGCGGCTCGTGTACACCGGCGTGCAGGTCGTCAGCGTGATGTAGTGGCCCGCCTTCGTCCTGCCCGACTCCTTCGGGATGGCGGAGAGGACCTTGACGTTGTACTTCGAGGTCTCGGGAAGGATGCCGTAGACCTTGTAGACGTACCACTTGTCCTTCGTCTCGAAGACGATCGGGTCGCCCTTCTCGATCTTGTGGATGTTGTGGAACTCCGCCCCGTGCCCGTCCCGGTGGGCGGCCACCGAGAAGTTGCCCTTCTTGCCCGAGGTGGGCAGGGTCGCCTTGACCGGGTCGGTGTAGTAGCCGGCGACGCCGTCGTTGAGGATCTTCGTCGACGTGCCCTTCTCGACCAGGATGTCGTCCCCGCTCATCGTCGGCACATGCAGGAAGCCGATGCCGTTCTTCGAGTCGAACTCGGCGGGCCGGCCGGAGCCCCCGTCGTCCTCGTGGGCCCAGATGTCACGCACCTTGTCGGCCTGCTTCGCCGCCGCGCGATCGGCGACGACGTTCGTCCACCACAGCGAGTAGACGACGAACAGCCCGAGCACCAGGCCCGCCGTGATGAGGAGTTCGCCGAACACGCTGACCGCCATCGCGATCCGGCCCGTGCCGCGGCGGCGCGCCGGGCGGCGCCGTGACGCGGGGGCGGCCGTGTCCTCCGCCGTGCCGTCAGAGGTGTCCGTGCCGTCGGTGGTGGCTGCCACTTTTTTCATCTGCCCTAACTGACGAGCGCATCCGGCTTGCCCTTGCTGCGCGGCCGTTCCTCGACCATCTTGCCCCAGACGATCAACCGGTACTTGCTGGTGAACTCCGGCGTACACGTGGTGAGTGTGATGTAGCGGCCGGCCTTGGTGAACCCCGACCCCGGCGGAACCGGATCCAGCACACTCACATTGCTCGGCGACGTCACCGGCAGGATCGACGCCATCTTGTACACGAAGTACTTGTCCTGCGTCTCCACGACGATCGCGTCGCCCCGGGTGAGCCGGTTGATGTACCGGAACGGTTCGCCATGGGTGTTGCGATGCCCGGCCAGCCCGAAGTTGCCGGTCTTGGCGTCCGGCATCGGGGTCTTCAGCTTGCCCTCGCCGTAGTGGCCGACCATGCCCCGGTCGAGCACCTTCTTGTTGCTGACGCCCTCGGCGATGGGGACGACGACGTCCAGCTTCGGGATGTGCAGGATGGCGAAGCCCTGCCCCGGCTCGAACGTCCCCGGATTGCGCTTGCCGCTCGCCCAGTCGTCCTGGAGGCTGCTCGCCTCCTTGTCCGCCTGTGCGTGCGCCCGGACGTTCGTCCACCACAGCTGGTAGCTCACGAACAGCAGCATCAGCACACCGGTGGTGATGAACACCTCACCGATGGCCCGGCTGGCCAGCACCCCCGGACTGGGCTTGCGCGCCTTGGCCTGCCTGCGGGCCTCCATCCGCGACAGAGGCGCACCAGAGGTCTCCGGGCTCGTCTCCGCGGCCTCCGACTCCTCCCGGGAACCGCCGTGGCGCCCATGACGCCGCCTGGCGGCCTTTCTGCGGGCCGCACGGCCACCCGTTGGGGGTCCAGTGGTCGAAGTGGCGGAGGAGGCGGCAGAAGCCGATATGGACTCGCCGGTGGCCGGCGGATCCGGTATCCGCAGCGCTACGGTCTCGTCGTCCGCGGGCGGTATGTACGGCTCCGAGTACGTTTCTGAGTACGGCTCCGAGTGCTGCTCCGAGTACAGGTCCTCGTACGGCCCCTCATAGGACCCGCCGCCATAGCCGTCAGTCGCGTAGCCGGCACTGCCGTAGCCGGCGTCGTACCCCTCGGCCCCCTGGGCCTGGGCCTGCGTCGGCGCCTGCCCCTGCGTGACGTAGTCCTCCCCGCCCTGCCACTCCCCGAGCGCACCGGAGCCCTCGTACGGCTGCTGCCCGTACGAGGTGCCCTGGTCGCCGGCGCCGCCGTAGGAGTCCGTGAAGGACTCCCCGTACGAGGCGCCGGACTCGCGCTCGGGGCGCAGCGCGGTCACGCCGTGGCCCTGCCCACCACCGGGGCGAGCCCCGCCGACCTCGCCACCGCACCCTGGTCGCCGCACTCCACCAGCCAGTTGGCCAGCATCCGGTGCCCGTGCTCGGTCAGTACCGACTCGGGGTGGAACTGCACGCCCTCGACCGCGAGTTCACGGTGGCGCAGACCCATGATGATCCCGTCGTGCGTGCGGGCCGTGACCTCCAGCTCGGCCGGTACCGTCCCCGGCTCGGCCGCCAGGGAGTGGTAGCGGGTCGCAGTGAAGGGCGTCGGCAGGCCCGCGAAGACACCCTTGCCCTCGTGCTCGACCAGCGAGGTCTTGCCGTGCAGCAGCTCCGGCGCACGGTCCACCACACCGCCGTACGCCACCTGCATCGACTGCATACCGAGACAGACGCCGAAGACCGGCACCCCGGTCGAGGCACAGTGCCGGACCATGTCCACGCACACCCCGGCCTCCTCCGGCGTGCCCGGCCCCGGCGACAGCAGCACGCCGTCGAAGCCGTCCTGGGCATGCGCCGTCGACACCTCGTCGTTGCGCAGCACCTCGCACTCGGCACCCAGCTGGTAGAGGTACTGGACCAGGTTGAAGACAAAGCTGTCGTAGTTGTCCACGACCAGAATGCGCGCGCTCACTGGTTGTCCACCGTCACATCGTTGAAGGGCAGCAGCGGTTCGGCCCACGGGAAGACGTAGTTGAACAGGACGTAGACCACGGCCACGACCAGAGCGAGCGAGATCAGCGCCCTCACCCACGCATTCCCCGGCAGATGCCGCCAGATCCAGCCGTACATGCCGTCCCTTCCGTCGCACCACGGCACCAGACTCACGCCGTACAGCCAACAGACTAACGGCGCAACGCCTCCGGTTTCCCGGCCTCCACAGGCTGGGTGGAGTCCAGATGGGCCCACACGATCAGCCGGTGGCTGTGCCCCCACTCCGGATCACACGTGGTCAGAGTCAGATAGCGGCCCTCACGCGTGTACCCCGACTTACGGGGCACAGCGTCGATCACCTCAATGTCCGTGGGCAGCGTTTTGTAGGGGCCTTTGTCGATCCGATACGTGAACCAGGTGGTCCCGTCGGTCAGCACCACGGCGTCACCGGGCCGCAGCCTCGGAAAGTCCTTGAAGGGATCACCGTAGGTACGCCGGTGACCTGCCACCGAGAAGTTCCCCTTCTGCCCCAGCTGCGCGGTGTTCGCGTAGTGGCCGAGCCCCTTCTTCAGGGTCTTGGTGGCGGTGCCTTCGAGCACCGGCTTGTTCCACGTGAAACCAAGCCGCGGGATGTACATGATCGCGAAGGGCTTGTCCGTGCTGTACGGGCCAGGACTCGGCGCGCTCTCCGGCGCACCCGCCTCGCCACCGGACTCACCACCGGGAGCGGCAGCCGTCGGACGTACCGCCCCCTGCGCCCACTGCTCCTGTAACCGATCGATCTGGTCGTCCATGACGTGATCGGCTTTCACACCGGTCCAGAACAGCACATAGACGACAAACAGGACGATCACCGTGCCCACGGTGATGCACAGCTCGCTCACGGTCCTGACGACGACACGCACCGGCAGCTCCAGAGAGGGCTAGAGCGGGCTCACTCCACGGGCTTGGCGTACTGCAGATCCACTGTGCCCGAGTAACCCGGCAGAGTCACCGTCCCGTCCTCGGTGACTTTCCAGCCGAGACCGTAGACGTTGACGTACACCATGTAGTTCTGGATCGCCGGCGACGCCGCGAGCGCCTTCTGCATCTTCTCCGGATCACCGACCGCCGTGATCTTGTACGGCGGTGAGTAGACCCGGCCCTGGAGAATCAGCGTGTTGCCCACGCAGCGCACCGCGCTGGTGGAGATCAACCGCTGGTCCATCACCTTGATCCCCTTGGCACCGCTCTGCCACAACGCGTTGACCACGGCCTGCAGATCCTGCTGGTGAATGACCAGGTAGTCGGGCTGCGGCTCCGGATACCCGGGCAGCTTGGCCGTCGCGTCCGGCGGTGCGTCATTGAGCGTGACCGAGATCGCCTCGCCCGTCAGCTTCTGCGTCCCCGCGTTCTCCTCCAGCGCGGCCAGTTTGTCGTCCTCGGCCTTGGTGCTGCCGTCGTCACGCTCGGCCAGCGCCTCCACGTCATCCCGCAGGACCGCGTTGGACTCGTTGAGCTGGCCGTTCTTGTGACTGCGCTCCTGGATGAGGTCCGACAGCTTCAGCAGCGAGGCGTCCGTACGGATATTGGTGCCCTTGGCCGTGTTGAAACTGGTGAAGAAAATGAGCCCCGCGAGAGCGAAGACGGCCGCGGTCAGCACCCGCACCGGCCGGAATCGGCCACGGACAGGACTGGATCCCGTCCCGGGGGAGTCGGCAGAATTGCTCAACGTACCCTTATCTCCTTCGGCGGCGCGGAAGCACTACGCTAACGGACGCCCGGGGGAGCAATCAGAGTCCCCTTGTACGCTGCCCCGAGCCAGCCACAGTTCCCTGCGCGGCCACGCAGCGCATCGACAGGAGAGACCCTCGTGCCGAAGTCACGTATCCGCAAGAAGGCCGACTACACGCCGCCGCCGTCCAAGCAGGCGGCCGCCATCAAGCTGAACAGCCGCGCCTGGGTCGCGCCCGTGATGCTGGCCATGTTCCTCATCGGCCTGGCCTGGATCGTCGTCTTCTACGTGACCGACGGTTCGCTGCCCATCGATGCTCTGGGCAACTGGAACATCGTGGTGGGCTTCGGCTTCATCGCGGCCGGGTTCGGCGTCTCCACCCAGTGGAAGTAGCCGCCGAACGGGCGGTCACTTCACGGTGAACGCAGCTCTGCCCAGGGCTATCCGCTGAGTTATCCACAGCCTTGCAGCAATTTCCACAAGCTGACTGGGGAAAAGAAAGACGATCTGTGGATAACTCATCGAGCGTTGACACCGGTACGACAGTCGCACCACCCATCCCCGCACACCCCGAACATGTGTACACCCCCGGCCTGACCTGCATAAACACAGGTCATCAGCAGGGGGCGTGACGCGTCCCGCACAATGCGCACAAGATCCACCACACGCTGTGGACAACAGTGCCGCTCACGTGGATAACGGCTCGGCTCAGGTGAGCTGAGCCGTTCTGAGCACCGTCAGCAGGATGACGACGGCCAGGACCAGCACGCTTGTGCCGTACTGGATCAGCGCCCGGTGCTGACGCGGGGCGTGGACCATCGCGTAGCCCGTGATGACGCCGGCGACGAGGCCGCCGATGTGGGCCTGCCAGGAGATGTTGAATCCCGGGCTGAAGGTGAAGATCAGGTTGATCACCAGCAGGGCGATGATCGGCCGCATGTCGTAGTTGAGACGGCGCATCAGGACGGCGGTGGCGCCGAACAGGCCGAAGATGGCACCGGAGGCGCCGAGCGTGGCGGTGTTCGGCGGGGCCAGGAGGTAGGCGAGGGCGCTGCCCGCGAGGCCGGAGACGAAGTAGACCGTGAGGTAGCGGGCGCGGCCGAGGGCGGTCTCCAGGGGGCCGCCGAGCCACCAGAGGCTGAGCATGTTGAAGCCGATGTGCCAGGGTGCCTCGTGGGTGAACATCGAGGTGACCAGGCGGTACCACTCGCCTCCCGCGACACCTTGGGTGGGTGTGTAGGGCGCGGGTGGCCAGGCGCCGAGGAGGACCAGGTCGTTCAGGAGGGCGTCGCTGGTCTGGACGGCGATGAAGATCGCCAGGTTGATCCCGATGAGGATCTTGGTGAAGAGGCGCGGGTCGGCGGTGAGGGTGCCGCCTGCCAGGGTGCGGGGCTGGGAGGCGCTGGGGGCGTGGCCGGTGCCGGAGCCGGTGCGGACGCAGTTGGGGCACTGGAAGCCGACGGAGGCGTCGACCATGCATTCGGGGCAGATGGGGCGTTCGCAGCGGGTGCAGCGGATGCCGGTCTCGCGGTCCGGATGGCGGTAGCAGACGGGCAGGCTCTGGGCGTCCTGCGGGCTGCCTGCCGGCTGGTCCATGAGGTCCCCTAGGTCGTCGTACGCGGTGCACGTCCTCATACACCGCCCCGCTCATCCTTACGGACGAGCGGGGCGTTTGGTTCCCTGTGGGAGGTGTCGGACGCTGTCGCGTCGTGGTCTCAGCTCTCGCGGGTCTCGATGACGACCGACTCGATGACGATGTCGCTGACGGGCCGGTCGGTGCGCGGGTTGGTCTGGACGGCCGCGATGGTGTCGACGACCTTCTGGCTGGCGGCGTCGGTGACCTCGCCGAAGATGGTGTGCTTGCGGTTCAGCCAGGTGGTCGGGGAGACGGTGATGAAGAACTGGGAGCCGTTGGTGCCCGGGCCGGCGTTGGCCATGGCGAGCAGATACGGCTTGTCGAAGCGCAGGTCGGGGTGGAACTCGTCCTGGAACTGGTAGCCGGGGCCGCCGGTGCCGTTGCCGAGAGGGTCGCCGCCCTGGATCATGAAGCCGCTGATGACGCGGTGGAAGACCGTGCCGTCGTAGAGCTTGGCCGTGGACTTCTCGCCGGTGGTGGGGTTCGTCCACTCACGCTCGCCCTGGGCGAGTTCGATGAAGTTCTTGACCGTGATCGGCGCGTGGTTCGGGAGGAGCCGGACCTCGATGTCGCCTTGGTTGGTCTTCAGGGTGGCGTACAGCTGCTCGGCCACGATCTGCCTTCCGTTGTCTTCCTGTGACTCCCCGATCCTCGCACGGACGGCGGTGTCCGTCCCCCGGCGTTGGTTCACCCGCACGCAACCGGGCTGATTCCTTGCAGAAAACCCATCGAGTCGGTCCGTGCCGGGGGCGCGACGGGAAGAACCGTGGCATTGTCGACGACAAGCCACCGTTGCCCCGTATTGATCCGTTATCGCACTTGATCAAGCACATCGGCACCCATATGCCCGCCCTCACATGCCGCGGAGCGTTCCGGCAGGCATGATCCGTAAAAGGGTGGAAAGTCGAAATACCGTACGCCACCGAGGAGGAGGAACCCGTGACCCGCATCGACAGCGTGCGCGCCGCGACCGGCTCGGCGAAGGACAGCGTGCTGCACGCCGCGGAAGTGGTGGCGCCCTACGCCGACACCGCCAGGGACAGGGCTACGCACTACGCACACGAGGCACGCGTACGGCTCGCGCCGAAGGTGACGCAGGCCACCGAGCAGGCCCGCGCGCAGGCCCTTATGCAGTACGGCACGTATGTCGCACCGCGCCTGGAGCAGGCCCGTGCGCATGTGCCGCCGAAGGTCGACCACGCCGCCCATGAGGCTGCCGTCCGTACGCGTCAGGCTGCCCGGCAGGCCGCCGTCTACTCCCGGCCGAAGCTGGAGCAGGCAGTGGCCGCGGCCGGGCCCGTCAGGGACGAGGCCACCGCGCGTGGTGCGGCCGCGCTGGCCGCGTTGCGCGGTCAGGTCTCGCCGAAGGAGATCCAGAAGCTGGTCCGTAAGCATCAGCGGCGTGCCAAGGCCGGCCGTGCCGCGAAGGTGCTGGCCGTGCTCGGTGTTCTCGCGGGTGGCGCCTTCGCCGCCTGGAAGTGGTGGGACAAGCAGGCCAATCCCGACTGGCTGGTCGAGCCTCCGGCCGCGACCGAGGTCCCCGCCGAGTCGAACCGGCTGTCGTCGGTGGACGGCAGTGGCCAGTCGGTCCTCGATCCCGAGGTCCAGGCGAAGGAAGCCGAGGAGGAGGCGGCCCGGCGCGACGAGGGCCGATGACATGAAGGACCGGTGACGGCCTGGGCATCGAACTGCGCTGTGGGGCGGGAGACTTGAGAGTCTCCCGCCCCACAGTGATGTTTCACGTGGAACACCGCCCGGCTTTCCCTTGGCGGGCCGGCGGCAGGCTCCGAGCCGGGGCGTGTTTACGCCCTCCCGTCACGATGACGTTTGCAACGGCTGCCGTGTGTACGTCCCGCGTAGATTCCCTTAACAGGCTGCGTCCTTCCGATTACCCGACGGCATTCACACCAGCTCACACAAGCGCTTCCACGCGGGGGCAGGTACTCCGGCACCGCGTCTACGACCTGGGCAACGCCTGAGGACGCCACTCATCCCGGCCGTTTGCGCAAACGTCTGCAATGACGCCACCTCCCCAACCTTGTGACACGCGTCACTGGAGGCGTCGCGCCTGTGCGGGTCCGGGCATGCGAAGACCGGCCAGAGGCGATACAGCGTCTGACCGGTCCGAGGTGTGGAGCCTAGGGGAGTCGAACCCCTGACATCTGCCATGCAAAGACAGCGCTCTACCAACTGAGCTAAGGCCCCGGATGAGGAGCGTCCAACCGGAAGAACCGTCCACCGGCGGGCGTCGCAGACCAGAGTACCGGGTCGCCCCCCGTATCTCGCAAAAAGATTGGGGGTCCCGGTGAACGACCACTCTCCGTAAGATGCTCGGCGTGGTTCGCTACAGCGAACCGCAGTTTTTGGGGAAGCGATGGGGAGACGCAATGGACGCCGCACAGCAGGAAGCCACCGCAAGAGCGCGGGATCTGCAGCGGAACTGGTACGGGGAGCCGCTGGGGACGCTCTTCCGTAAGCTCATCGACGATCTTGGTCTCAACCAGGCTCGTCTCGCGGGGGTGCTGGGACTGTCCGCACCGATGCTGTCGCAGCTGATGAGCGGTCAGCGGGCGAAGATCGGCAATCCCGCCGTGGTCCAGCGGGTGCAGTTGCTGCAGGACCTGGCGGGGCAGGTCGCGGACGGCAGCGTGAGCGCGGCCGAGGCGACCGAGCGCATGGACGAGATCAAGAAGTCGCAGGGGGGCTCGGTGCTCAGCAACACCACACAGACGACGAACAGTTCGGGAGCGCCCACGGTCAAGCGGGTGGTCCGGGAGATCCAGTCGCTGCTGCGCTCGGTCGCGGCCGCGGGGGACATCATCGAGGCCGCCGACACCCTCGCCCCCACCCACCCGGAACTGGCAGAGTTCCTCCGGGTGTACGGCGCGGGCCGCACCTCCGACGCGGTCGCGCACTACCAGTCCCACCAGAACTGACCCCCGAGGCCCGGTCGCCGAAGGGGGTTCGGCAACCGGGCCGACGGCCCACGTTCCGGAAGGACGCGGATGCGTCAGCGAGGGGGAGTCGTATCGCTCGTCGAGGGGGAAGCAAAGGGGGTAGCCGAAGGGGGAGGAGCGACGCACAGCCATGGGTGAGGTCTTCGCCGGCCGGTATGAACTGGTCGACCCGATCGGACGCGGCGGCGTAGGTGCCGTCTGGCGTGCCTGGGACCACCGGCGCCGCCGGTATGTGGCGGCGAAGGTGCTCCAGCAGAGCGACGCGCACTCGCTGCTGCGGTTCGTCCGCGAACAGGCCCTCCGTATCGATCACCCTCATGTGCTCGCGCCGGCCAGCTGGGCCGCCGACGACGACAAGGTCCTGTTCACCATGGACCTGGTGGCCGGCGGTTCGCTGGTCCATCTCGTCGGGGACTACGGCCCCTTGGCGCCCTCGTTCGTCTGTACCCTCCTCGACCAACTCCTCGCCGGGCTGGCCGCGGTGCACGCGGAAGGCGTCGTCCACCGTGACATCAAGCCCGCCAACCTGCTCCTCGAAGCCACCGGCACGGCACGTCCGCGGCTGCGTCTGTCCGACTTCGGCATCGCCATGCGGCTGGGTGAGCCCCGGCTGACCGAGACCAACCTCGTGGTGGGCACCCCCGGCTATCTCGCGCCCGAGCAACTCATGGGCGCGGAACCGGACTTCCCCGCCGATCTGTTCGCCGTGGGACTTGTCGCGCTGTATCTCCTGGAGGGCGCCAAGCCCGACGTGAAGGCGCTCGTCCAGTACTTCGCGGATCACGGGACACCCGGCGCGCCCAAGGGCATTCCCGAACCGCTCTGGCAGGTCGTGGCGTCGCTCGTGCAGCCCGATCCCCACGCGCGGTTCCGCACGGCCACCGGGGCGCGCAAGGCCCTGGCCTCGGCCGCCGAGCTCCTGCCGGAACCCGGCCCTGACGACGAGCTCATCGAGATCTTCGACCAAATCGGGCCCCTGCCCCCGGGGTTCGGGCCGGACGGGCCGCTCAAACGGGCGCCGGGGGTCGAGGAGAACACGGGTGGCCGACGCGGGTTGGGCGCGAGCGCGGACTCGGTGGGGGCGGCCAACTCCGGTTCCCTGCATACGGGTAGCGGTTCGGTGGCCGGCGTCGCCGGCTCGGGCTACGGCACTGGCCTTGGACCTGCCCCTGGCCCTGGTTCCGGCTCCGGCCCTGGTTCCGGCTCCGGCTCCGGCTCCGGCTCCGGCTCCGGCTCCGGCTCCGGGACAGTAGGCACCGGCTCGGGCATCGCGCAGAGCGATCCGCGCCAGGGCGCGGCCGGATCGGCCCCGGCATCCCGGGAGTCGTCCGTCCCTTCCCGGTCCGGCGACCCGGGCACGCCCCTCAGCATGTCGGACACTGGCAGCTTCCACCTGCCGCCCCCTCAGGACACCGTCTCCTCCTCGCAGCCTCGAACACCTCCGCCGCGGCCAACCTGGGCCCCGCCCCCCGTCTCGGCGCCGATCCACGCCCAGAGCCAGCCGGACCAGGCACATCAGAGCGCGCAGCACCACTTCACCCACGCCACCTCCCCCTACGACACCACCCACGTCCTGTCCTCCCCCCGACCCCGTACACCGCAGTACCCGGACCAGCCCCCGACGCCGGTGCAACACCAACGCGTCGATTCCTCTACTGCTTCGTACACCGCTCAGAGCCCGCAGGTTCCACCTTCGGCGCCCTCAATTCCGCAGCCGCACCGCCGCGGCGGCCACCGCGCCGCCCGCCGCCTCGCACGTCGGCGTCCCGGACCGCCCGCGAAGGTGGCCGTACCGCTCCTGCTGCTGGCGCTGGCCTGTTACGCCGTGGGTTTCTGGGCGCTGGCCCACATCTGAGCTGGCCGCCGCGCCGACGGAGTCCAGTCCACGCACCGCCCGGAGCCGCCCCGTGCCGTGCCGCTGCCTCGTCATGCCCGGGCACGCCCCGAGCACTCCACGGGCGAGCCCTGGACGCAACCCGGCCTGCCAGGCTCTGCCCCGCACTGCCAGACCCTGCCCCGCGCCGCCCCGGCCGTCCCTACAGCGCCGCAGCCCTCCGCCGAGCCACCACCGTCCACACCCCCAGCACCACCAGCACCACAGTCCCCGTGCCGATCCCGCTCACCGCGAGCACGGTCATCGCAGAGCCCCCGCCGCTCCCGGCCGCGCCCGCCGCAGCGGCCGCCTGATCGCCGCCGGCCGCTCCGGCCTGCCCGATCTGGAAGAGGCCCTCGGGCTCGGACTCCCCCGCATACCCGGGACCGGCCTGCGACGCCCCCTCCACCCCCACGCGCAACGTCAGCCGGAACGGCCCCTCGCCGTACTTCTCGGCCACCTCGGCCGCGAGGTTCACCACGAGGTAGTAGGAACCGGCGAACCGCATCCCATTGAGGTGGTCGGGCCGGGCGTACCGGTTCTCGTACGCGACCGGAGGCAGGGGGTCGAGCTCGGCGGACTTCTGTCTGCCGTCGTAGGTGGCGCTCGCCTCGTCGACGAAGCCGCGCGCGGGGTTGTAGAGCGAGAGGTTCAGGGCGCCGCTGCCCGTGGAGCCCTCGCCGCTGTTCGAGCTGCCCAGTTCGGCGGTGGCGTACAGCCGGCGCCCCCAGTCGAGCGGCACCTTGTAGAAGAACGTCCGGCCGGGCTCGATGTCGGAGCTCCAGACGCCGTTCCCGATGGATGCCGCCGAGGCGAAGCCGGAGCCGCCCTCGCGCCGGGTGGCGTCGCCGGTGAGGGGGGCCGGTGGGGCGGAGTTCCAGTCATCGGGCGCTTCTGTCGCACCGGTCTGCTCCAGGGCCGGCTCAGAGACGGCGAAGAGCTCCAGGTCCCAGGTGTCCGGTACGGAGGTCGTCGTACTGACGCGCTCGATCACCACGTAATAGGTGCCACTGGTCCCACAGCTGGAGTGCTTGGCGGAGATCTCGCGTCCGGCCCAGGTCGCGATCGGTCGGGCGGTGCGGACGATGCCGAAGGTCTCGCTGTCGGAGGAGCAGACGCGGCCGTCGGAGTTCTCCACGGCGATCTTGATGCCGTCGCCCGAGCGGATGGTGCTGCCGGCGGCGGGGACGGCGGTCGCGGACACGTAGGCGTCCGAGGCGTCGTCGAGTTCAAGGCTGTAGTAGATCTGTCCGTCGCTCGGCAGGGAGCTGCGGTACGTCGTGCCCGGTGTGAGAAGTGCGGCGTCCGCGCTGCCCGGCGCTCCCGGGACGAACTGCGCGTCGGGCGCGAAGGCGTAGGGGCTGGGCGTTCCGGCCGCGAGCGCGGTTCCGCCCGGCAGGGCAGCCGTCGTGCACAGCAGCAGTGCCACTACGACGGCCACGCGCGCGCGTGCCACGGGATGGCCGCGCCGCACCCTCGCCGGGCGCCACCACGCCGTACGCCGCCGCCTCATCACGCGCCACCCCTCGTCGCCGCCGGACCATGGACCGTCGCCCATCCTGCCCAGCCGGGCCGCCCGCCACCCACGCATTCCGTACGGCCGTCCGAAACGCCCGGCTCTAAGGTCTGCGCGCCGCTCCCGCAACTCGAGCCGTGACGCTCCGGGCGTGCGAGGGCCCGGTACGCGGGAAGGGCCGTACGCGAGCAGGGGTGGTACGCGGGAAGAGCCGGACACACAAAACCCCGACCGCTTGGCGGCCGGGGTCTGCTTCAGAATCCGATGTGGTGACTCACGAACCCGTGGGCACGGAGTCAGTCGCCTCCGTCCACAGATCCTGCTCGGCGCGATCCGCCTGGATCTGGCGGTACACGAGGAGCCCGCCGATGGCGGCCAGTGCGACCAGGAGAAGCTTCTTCACCGCGCGACCTCGTCTTTCCTTGACGTAGGGGACCTCTGGCGCCCGACTATACACACCGATCGATATCGATCGGTGACCTGCGTCGGGGCTCAACTGCCCGCCGGAACACCGCAGTAGAAGCGGATTATGTCCCTCCGATCGGAGGGTGATCACACCTCGACAGAGGGTGACTTCGCTCCTCTTCCTCCGGGTTTCCGCACTCTTCGAGTTTCTTGCGCCCATTCGAGTGTTGTTCATCTGAAGATCGACGCGTCATGGGCGTTGGTCCATGACTTCTCGGCCCCCATACACATCATGAGGAAAGTACGCAAATCGCCCAACCCGAAAGTGAGGGGCCATGACCAGGAACAAGGTCATGAAGCTGTGGACCGCCATTGTCTCCGCCTTCCTCGCGCTGTTCTCGGCGCTCGGATTCGTCTCGACCTCCGCTGCCGCGGCCGTACCGCACACCGAGACGACTCGCAAGAGCGGCAGCGACGACAGCGACCGCAACGCGGAGCTGACGGTGCCGGCGATGCCTCACTGGGCCTGGTCCTACGCAAGGGCGCTGCCCCCCACGATGAAGCAGCGCATCCGGGCCGAGGCCCACGGCAAGACCCCCAGCTGCCGCCACCGCCCGCTCTCGGACACCGAAGCGGCCATGTCCGACTCGGCCACCCGCGAGTGCGCCCACGCCGGCTCACCGGCTCAACCGCTCGTCCCGCACCAGCGCTGAGCCGACGGCTCACCCTCTGAGCCGTCCCCCTTTGCCCCTCTGTGCAAGGCCTGTTGATTCTCCTCAGTACCGATCAGTACCGATTCCTGAATACGGCCCCCAGGGCGTGCTTCACCCCGCTTCGACGATGTGCCGCAGATAGGCCCAAGGATCGTTGAGGTAGCGCCTCCAGTGGTCGACGAGTTCCAGATCCCGCCAGCCGGCGGGACGCATTCCGTGGTCGCCCACCTCGATGATCTCGGCGCCTGGCAGCGCCGTCAGCACGGGTGAGTGCGTGGCGCAGACGATCTGCGCGCCGGAACGCCCCAGTTCATGCAGATGTCCGACGAGTTGAAGACAGGAAGCGAAGGACAGCGCGGCCTCGGGTTCGTCCAAGACGTACAGCCCAGGCTCCTGAAACCGCTCGCGGAAGGCCATCAGAAAGCCCTCGCCGTGGCTCATCTCGTCCGCGGCCCCGGACAGCCTTCCCGTCTCCTGTTCCCGGCCCAGCGCGTCCAGCGCCGTCTCCGCCCGCAGAAAGAAGCCTCTGCGGCGCGTCCGAGGCCCGCGCAGCATCCGACGCCCGGCCGCCGTCGCCTCGAACCGTATCCGCCCGCCAAGCACCGACGGCTCCCGCCGACTCGCGTACTTGTAGCCCGCGGATCCGCCCCAGGAGTCCAGGCCGAACCCCTCCGCCAGCGCCTCCACGAGGGTCGACTTGCCCGAGCCGTTCTCCCCCACCAGGAACGTGATCGGAGCGGTGAACGTCAGGCCGTCGTCCAGCAACTGCCGCACGCACGGCACCGACCAGGGCCACTGGCCGCCTTCCCCCAGCTCGCCCTCGGCGACGTGCGCGTATGCCCGTTCGACGATCATGCCTGCCAGGCTCTCATCCGGCACTGACAACCGTGCCCCCGGACGATGTCAGCCATGGATGTCAAAAACCCCCAACCGTGATCGGTTGGGGGTTTTTCGTCTGTGGGGCTAACAGGATTTGAACCTGTGGCCTCATCCTTATCAGGTCGATCACGTCCGCTCGGGGTGCTGGACGAATCGCCTTCCTGACTGGACAGACGGTCCGCTGAGGTTCAGCGTCGGCCGCTGCTGTTCGCCCCTGTTGGTGTCAGCCGGTGGTGTCAGACATCAGCTGCCCACTTGACAGGTCCAGCCGTCAGCGAACTGCGGGTGCCGTCAGTCAGCAGCAACATCAGCAGAGTGCTGGCGTCGACGACCGCGCCGATCACACCTGGGTCTGTTGCCAACAGCAGAACGACCACGATCACTACGCCGATGGGCCAAGGCCGGAACGTCGGGGTTGACGGTACAAGACATGGAAGGTACAGATGCATACGAAGGCCTTTCAGGGCTGATGCCCGTCCACGTCGCGACAGCTTGCCGGCAGAGCGACATGGGCGGGCTTTTCTCTTGTGCCGCTCATCATGAAGCGCTAGGGCGACACCCCGCAAGGGGCCCCACCGAAAATCTTTCGGCCCGACCCCGATCTGAACGAAGTTTTTCCCGTCGCACCCCCTCAATCCCTGTTCGGTGCGCAAGTTCGTACAGGCTGAGAAGGGTGGGCGATTGCCCGCGTCGACAGCCTAGCATGAACCCTTCGAATCAAAGGCGCTAGCGCTGTCATGGAACCCGATCTGTCGCCTCACATGTCAAACCGACCTTGACAGCTAAGGTCCTGGGGCTGCCTTCTATTCGAAGGGCACCCACCCGCCCCCTCCGCCCTGACCACGTGGTCGATGGAGTGACTTTGGGCTGGAGCTGCTTTGGGGGGAGTGATCATGGCCCCGTAAGCTTCCGGCGAGTCGGGCAGTCTGTTGACCTGCCCGTTAAAGCACGACGTTGGGGCCATGATCTTCGAGGCTCCCCCCAAAGTGGCTGCCTAAAGTCACGGAGTCGATCACCCCAGCCACTCACGATCCCCCCACCCACGGCCCGCATGATCCGGCACAGCTCCAGCCGTCGCGCATCTGCTTTTGGATCAAAGCGTCGGTTGGTCCGTGGTGGACCAAGCGACATGCTCTGTGGGTCATGCCGTCTTCCCCAGGTCGGGCCTGGTGGCTGTGGGCCATGGTTGGGGATCAGGCTCGGTCCGGTACGTCGACCCTTGGCGGGGCCAGAGCGAAAAGCGTGATCACCCCGGGGCATCGAAGGTGGCGCGGGGCCGGGGCCGGGGCGGCGCGCAGCCGTAGGCGGGAGCGCAGCCCCGAGCCCCGAGCCGCGCGCCGGCCCGCAGTGCGGGCCGGTGGTGTGTGATCAACGCAGTGGCGGCCGGAAGCCAGTTGGGACACAGTGACCGGATGGCCGAAGGCCAAGAGCCCCCACCCTGGACCTGCGCCGCCGGAGGACCGGTGACCAAGGGGACGGAGGCTCAACCCCCGAGGAGCTGTGAAGCACGGGGAAACTGAGGAACCTTACGGTTGCTGTCGACTCCTGTTTTCCAAGTGCGCGACGGCCGGAGCTGTGCCGGATCATGCGGGCCGTGCCGGGAGGGATCAAGCCCCTCCCCGCCGGAACGGCGGGGCTTGATGAGGTAGAGAAACCTGTAACAACGGCTGGCTCGATAGCGACCTTGGCCACGCCGCTCCTCCGTGATGACCTGGACAGACTGGCTCTCTGGGGGAGGACACGGCATGAACGCTGCGCCGAACGACTTAGCCTTGAACAGGCCCGGTGACGCTGTACGGCGGAAGATCATCGAGTTGCAGCCGAGTGCTCTCATGAGGCTTGGCGGCCGCTGGTTACCCGGTACCGAGATCCACAGTTGGTGCAACGGTTTGGTCGGCGAGCGAGTGACCGGCCGGAGGCTCAACCGGCTCAAGGGTCGTGGCTGGCACATCCTGCATGCTGTCCAGTGGGACAGCGGTTCAGACATAGATCATCTGGCCATCGGCCGCGCCGGCGTCTTCGCCATCAACTCGAAGAGGCACAAGGGCAAGTCGGTCTGGTACGGCGATCACGCGATCACTATCAACGGCACGCCGACGCGCCACGTGGTGACCAGTCAGCGAGAGGCCCAACAGGTTGCGCAGACTTTGTCACGGCACTGTGGGTTCGAGCTTCCCGTTCGCCCGGTGATCTCAGTCGTCCACGCTGCCAAGTTGAAGGTGAAGAACGCCGCGCCCCTGGTCCTTGTCCTGCCAGTTGAAGAGTTAGACCGAACTCTGTCCGGCCTATCTCCGCTGCTCACTCAAGACCAGGTAGACCGGGTCTATGCGGTGGCTCGCGATCCGCGCACGTGGGCAGGTGCATGATCGCCCTAAGCGTCGAAGTCGTACTCCAGGATGTACGACGCTGAGTCGAGGACCATTTCATTGATCTCGACTGGGCGCCCCTCGTCGGCGAACGCTGTGCGGCAGATCATGATCACCGGGGTACCGAGCGACAGGCTGAGCCGAGTCGCCTCCTCCTGCGACGGCATCCGGCAACGGATCTCTTCGCGGAAGTGGACCGGCTTGTAGCCGAGCTCAGCAAGCCGTGCATACGTGCCGCCAGGGCCCGTGTCTTCCTGGGTGATCGCCGAGCCTGCGACCAGGTCGGCCGGAAGGTACGAGGTCGATACGAGGACGGGTTTCCCGTCCAGCACGAACCGTCGACTGCGCACGCAGGTCGCTGCCCCCGGCTCCACGTCGAGAACCTGGGCGATGCGCTCCGGTGCCCCAACCTCAGATACCTGCACCTGGTCTACGACCAGTGTCCGGTCGTCGAGGTCTGCTGACCAGATAGATCGGCCCGATCCCCACTGATCACGCGAGAGTCGCTGGATGCCGCGCCGCCTGAGCGGCTTGAAGTCACGGACGAAGACGCCGGCGCCCTTGCGGGACTCGGCCAAGCCTTCGTTCTGCAAAACGCCGAGGGCTTGTCGTGCCGTCATGCGGGCCACGTCGTACGTGGCCATGAGGTCGTTCTCTCCTGGTAGCCGATCGCCTGGGCCGTATTCGCCGGCCTGGATCGCTTCCCTCAGCTCGTCGGCGATCCGCTGGTACTTCGGCTGGCGTCCGCTGCCCTGGGTGGCCATGTGATCCCTCCTCTCTTCTCTAGACACCTTAGGCGAGTTGTGTCGGACGACATAACTGGCGGCTGGCCCCGGTAGCCAACCTGAAACATGTCTAGAGACGTGTTGACATCTCCTCTCTAGAGATGTTCCATTGAGTCATCTCTAGAGAGGTTGCTCAGAAGGGGCGACCTCATGGATGAGGAGATGACGCATGCCGTCCTTCAAGATCGACCTTTCGACCGCTGTGGTGTTCGTGGCGACCGCGCCGGAACCGAAGCTGATCAACAAGAAGACCGGTGAGCGGGCCATGGACCGTGACAACCCCGACGTGGGTCTGTCCACGGTGGGCCTGCTGGTGTCGGACGAGGGAGAGGGCAACCTCTACCAGGTCACCGTGCCCGAGACGGGCATCCCGCAGAGCCTGTCGCCGGGTACCCCGGTGGCCGTGACCGGGTTGAAGGCCCGTGACTGGGAGAACGAGTTCAACGGCCAGAAGCGGCACGGGATCTCGTTCCGCGCGGTCGCGATCACGTCGCTGGGGTCCTGACCATGGCTGACGTGGTCACCTGGCTGGAGGCCGGGACTGCTGCGGCTGGTGCCGGTGGGATCGGCTATGCCAAGTACCGCGCCCCGCGCGTGTACTGGTCGGCGGTCGGCCTGCCGGTCACCTGGGGCCGGTTCACCTGGACCTACCGCGACACGATGGAGGTCTGCGGGCTGACGGTGCAGCCGTCCGGCTTCCGGGCCTTCATGTCCCGCAACCTCACTCGCCGTGAGGTCCGCCCGGTGCCGCCCAAGGTGCGTCGGGTCCGCCCGACCTCAACCGGGCTGCGGGTCACCCTCCGGCTTCCCGCCGGCCTGGAGCCCGCCGACCTCTCCGCGTCCTCTGAGCGTCTCCGCCACGCGTGGGGGGTCCACTCGGTGAACGTCGCGGAGACCAAGCCCGGCTACGTCGAGCTGCGCATGACCGGCTACGACGTGCTGAAGCGGGTGAAGATGCCGCGCAACGCCACACCCCGTGACCTGATCGTCCCGGTCGCGCTGCGGGAGGACGGCACGGTCTTCGAGCGGGACTACCGCAAGATCCCGATGGCGCTCACGCTGGGCGCGAACTCCTCCGGCAAGTCGATGTATCAGCGCAACCTGATCAAGGGCTTGGCGAAGCTGCCGGTGGGCCTGGTCGGCATCGACTGCAAGCGCGGTGTCGAGCAGTCCCGGTATGCCCCGCGCCTGTCGGCGTTGGCCACCGACCGTGAGAGCGCCGGCCGCCTGGCTGACGCGCTGGTCACGGAGATGGAAGACCGCTTCGATCTCCTCGCCCTGTACGGCGTCTCGGACCTGTGGGAACTGCCCGCTGAGGTGCGGCCGGTGCCGCTCATCGTGCTGATCGATGAGGTCGCGGAGCTGTTCCTGGTGACGTCCAGGAAGGACGAAGCGGCTCGCGATCACACGGTCATGCAGCTGGTCCGGCTCGGGCAGATGGCCCGCGCGATCGGGATCTACCTGGAGGTGTGCGGGCAGCGCTTCGGCTCCGACCTGGGCAAGGGCGCGACCGCCCTGCGTGCCCAGCTCACGGGCCGGGTGGTGCACCGCGTCAACGACAAGCAGACGGCGGAGATGGGCCTGGGTGACATCGCCCCGGACGCCGTGGTCTCCGTGACCGGCATTCGCGCCGACCGCCCCGGGGTCGCGGTGGCCGGCGATGCCTCCGGCTACTGGTCCCGCATCCGCACCCCCGAGGTCACCCCGGCTCAGGCGGCGGCCGTCTGCCGCGAATTCGCCCACCTGACCCCGCAGTTGCCGTTCCTGGCCCCGTTCCGCCCGGTCGGTCAGATGCCGCCGATGCCCACCGCGCCGCCCCTCGTGCGGCCGGAGCCGGACGGCGAGTAACACCCCCCGTTCCACGGTCGGCGTGACCGCCTCGCGCCAGGTCCCTACCCGACCCATGCCGAAAACAGAAGGGAACGCCATGGACTACGACTACGACGACGAGGGCGTCAACAGCCCGGAAGAGCTGGCGGGCTACAACCGGCAGGCTCAGTGCGGCGGTTGGGAACCGTCGTGGACCCCGGACGACTCCGACCAGCCCACCGCTGTCGGCACCGACGACTCGGACGGCTGACCGCAATGGCCGGCATGCCCGACTTCGAGTTCACCCCGGCGGAACGCGACGACGTCAACCGCTTCGGTGGCCTCTACGAGACCTTGCAGAACGACCTGTACCTCGGTCTGCCCGTGGACTCCTTCGTCGCGGTCCTGCACGGCGCCTTCGAGGCCGAGTTCGCGGTCCGGGACGCGGGCCTCTACCCGCCCGCCGGTCATGGCTACCCGCGTCTGGAGTCGTGATCGTCATGGCTGCTCGGAAGACCGCCAAGCCTCAGGTCAAGCAGTGCCCGACCTGCAAGGGCACCGGTGAGGTCTCCCGCCCCGTCCGCGTCGGCCGCAAGCGCCGCTACGCCGGCGAACAGTCCGGCATCTGCCTGGGATGCCTGGGCTCCGGCGAGATCCCCGCCGACGACTGAACACCGCCGGGGCCGGGCGGTAGGACACCTGATCACCGCCCAGCCCCCGGCCCGATCCCCGCAAAGGAGGTGAAGACTCGTGTCCCATTCGTTCCGGATTGACGCCGTGCTCGTTCAGGCCGTGATCGCTGGCGCGTTGTCCTTCGCCCACCTGCACGACCTTGCCGAAGCCGCCGGACAGACCGGCTGGAAGGCATGGGCCTACCCGGTCTCGGTCGACCTGCTCTTGGTCGCCGTGTGGCGCCGGCTGCGTACCGAACGGTCCCGGCTGGCCTGGTTCTGGTTCCTGGTCGCCCTGGTCGCCTCGCTGGGCGCCAACATCGCCACTGCCGGACTCCTCGACCTCGAACACGTTCCGGCCTGGCTGCGCATCCTCGTCGCCGGCTGGCCCGCGCTCGCCTTCCTCGGCGGCACCCTGCTCGCCCACCAGCCCACCGACCACCAGCCCGCCCCGGTGGTGCCCCCGGCACTGATCGACCACGCGCGGAAGGTCGCGACCGAGCACCGCACCCGCACCGGCACCGAGATCGACACAGCCACGCTGCGCGCCCGGCTCGGCATCCCGGAAGACCTCGCCGGCGCGATCGTCACCCAACTCGCCTGACAGACAAGGAAGTTGACCCGTGCGCCCGAACCGCTTCTACCACGTCATCCGCATCGGCCCGGTGCAGGTCGGCACGTTCAACAACGGCCGTGGCCAGACCAAGCACACCGCCGCCTGCACCGCCCCGGACTGTGGATTCTCCACCGAACACGGCAACCGCTCGGCCGCCGAACTCGCCGCCCGCACCCACCGCTGCACCGCCTGACCCGGAGGGCCGCTCGATGCAGTTACCCGAAGACCAGCTCCGCGCCGGTCACATCCCCACAGAGATCTACCGGCAGCTCCCGCACGGCACCGACGTGCACAAGGTCGTGATCGTGCAGGAAGCCCCGCGCAACTACACGGGCCCCATCGTCCTCACCCTGGTCATCGCCACGGCCTCCGTGGCCGTGCTCCTGGTGATCACGTTCGTCGCCCAGGTCGTCGCCGGTGCGGCCGTCGCGGTCCTGTCGGCCACCGGCGGACTCAGCTACACGATCAACCGGGCCTCCAAGAAGAAGCGGGAGTTATCCCGCGCGGGCACCCGCCAGCGCTCCCGCTCGCCGCGCAAGCACCCCGTGCGCCCCCGGTCTGTCCGGTCCAAGCACCGCTACCGCAAATAGCGCCCTCCGGGACGGCCTCGACCGCCAAGTATCCGCCGTCCCGGACGGCTCCACCCACTCCAGATCTCTCGATCCGAAAGGGCTCCCTCATCATGCCTGCCCGCGTCCCGAACCGTCCGCTCTGCCGCAACTGCGGCGGCTTCCCCGTCGTCGCCATCACCACCGGCGACCGCCACCACGACGGCTCCCGAGTCCTGCTCCACGTCGTCTGCCACACCTGCCAGGGCACCGGCCACACCCACCCCGCCCGCGCTGTGATCCCGGCCGGGAGGTGACGGCCATGACCGTCCTCGACCTCTTCGCCGGCCCCGGCGGCTGGTCCCAGGGCCTGAGCGCCCTGGGCGTTCGGGAAGTGGGCATCGAGATCGACGCCGCTGTGTGCGCGACCCGAGCCGCCGCCGGACACACCACCATCCGCGCCGATGTCGCCGCCTACCCCACCGCACCGTTCTACGGGAAGGTGTCCGGGCTGATCGGCTCCCCGCCCTGCCAGACCTTCAGCGCCGCCGGCCTGCGTGCCGGGAACGACGACCTGCCGCTGTGCCACCAGGGCCTTGACGACCTCGCCCGCGGGAACGACACCCGCGAGCACCTGCGCGCCGCCTGCACTGACCCGCGCTCCCTCCTGGTCGTTGAGCCGCTGCGCTACGCCCTCGACCTGCGCCCCGACTGGATCGCCCTCGAGGAGGTTCCCGCCGTGGCGCCCCTGTTCGAGCACACCGCCCACCTCCTGGCGCGAGTCGGCTACTCGACGTGGACCGGTGTCCTCAACGCGGCGGACTTCGGCGTTGCCCAGACCCGCCGCCGCGCCTTCCTGATCGCCTCCCGCACCGCTCCGGCCCTGCCACCGGAGCCCACCCACGCCGACGGCGGCACCCCCGACGACCTCTTCGGTACCGGCCTGCCGCCCTGGCGGACCATGGGCGGCGTCCTGGGCTGCCCGCCTGCCGTCGTCCACACCCGCGGCAACCACACCACCGGCGGCAGCCGCTTTCCCACCACCGGCCCGTCCTGGGCCATCACCGGCCGCGCTCGGTCCTGGCTGCTCAAGGTCGGCAGCCGTCCCACCGCCACCCGCCGGCGCCTCGACCAACCCGCCCCGACCCTGCTGTTCGGCAAGGCCATGAACCACGTCGCCTGGATCGACGCGGACGGCACCCCGATACGCCGCCTTGCCGTCGAGGAAGCGGCCGTACTTCAGGGCTTCCCCGTCGACTACCCGTGGGCTGGCTCCCGCACCAAGCAGTTCGAGCAGATCGGCAACGCTGTTCCCGCACCTCTCGCCACCGCTGTGCTGCGCTCCCTGGTCCCGGCCGTCCTGGAGGTGGCTGCGTGACCGACACCGCCACCATGGCGGGCCTGGATGCGGCCACCCTCGCCGACGTGCTGAGGGTGGCCGGCTCCGCCGACTTCGACCGCTGGCAGGAACAGATCCGCCGCACCGGCGGCTGCTCCGACCCGATCCGCCTCACCGGCGGCACCAAGACCGTCGACCCGACGACCAAGACCGTGCTCCACTCGTACACGACTGAGCACGAGCCGGGCGGCATGCTCCGCATCGCGTGCGGCAACCGCCGTGCCTCGCGCTGCCCGGCGTGTGCCTGGACGTACGCCGGCGACACCTACCACCTCATCCGCGCCGGACTCACCGGCGACCCGAGCAAGGGCACCCCTGAGACGGTTCGGGATCACCCCCGCGTTTTCGCCACCCTCACCGCCCCCTCGTTCGGCCCGGTCCACAACCGCCCCGGCAACAGGCCCTGCCGCTGCGGTAGCCGGCACTCCGAGGACGCCTTGGAACTCGGCACGCCGCTCGACCCCGCGTCGTACGACTACGCAGGCGCGGTGCTGTGGAACAACCACGCCTCGGAGCTGTGGCGCTACTTCACGATCTACCTGCGCCGCGAGATCGCCCGCCGAGCCGGTCTCACGCAGAAAGCCGCCCGCGAGCAATCCCGCGTCTCGTTCGGCAAGGTCGCGGAGTACCAGAAACGCGGGGCCGTGCACTTCCACGCCGTGATCCGCTTCGACGGACCGGAAGGACCGAACTCCCCGCCGCCGACCTGGGCCACCCTCGATCTTCTCACCGACGCCATCCATGCCGCCGCCGTCCGCGTCGCGGTCGACGTCTCCCCGGCCGGGGATGAGCCAGCCCGCACTCTGCGCTGGGGCACGCAGCTCGATGTGCAGCCGATCGGCGCCTTCGGCCACGGCGAGGACATCACCGAACAGGCGGTCGCCTCCTACGTCGCCAAGTACGCCACCAAGGCAGCCGAGACCACCGGCACCGTCGACCGCCGCATCGGCAACAAGGAAGCCCTCGAGCTGCTCGAGGTGCCCGACCATCCCCGCCGGCTGATCGAGGCGTGCCTTGATCTGCATCCGCTCTACCCGGATCGCAAGCTGCGGGACTGGGCTCACATGCTCGGCTTCCGCGGCCACTTCTCCACCAAGTCCCGCCGCTACTCCACCACCTTAGGAGCCCTGCGCCAGGTTCGTGCTGACTACCGCGCCGCCCAACAGCGCGAATCCCTCGGCCTGCCCGACCCCGACGACGTGGAGGCAACCACCCTGACCCTCGCTCACTGGACCTACGCCGGCCACGGCCACACCCTCGGCGAGTCCTGGCTCGCCGCCAACATCCGTCGCGACATCCAACAGAACCGCGAGACCGCCCGCGAGGAACTACCCGCCTTGCTCGACCTGGAAGGAGCCGCCGCATGACCACCGCCACCCCCGAGTTGCTGACCGTGCCGGAGGTCATGGCGAGTCTCAAGGTCGGCCGGACCAAGGTCTACGACCTGATCCGCACTCATCGCCTGGTCTCGATCAAAGTCGACGGCTGCCGTCGCATCCCCGCTGACTCGGTCGGGGACTTCATCCGCGGGCAGATCGAGCGGGGTGATGCCTGATGGCCAAGAGGCGCCCCAACGGCGGGGGCACTATCTCGAAGCGGGCGGACGGCCGATACATGGGCCGTGCGTACGTCACCGACACGGACGGCCACCGCGTCCGCAAGACGGTGTACGGCGCCACATGGGATGAAGCCAACGAGAAGCTCGGCAAGCTCCAAGACCAAGAGCGCAACGGTGTCCCGGTGCCCTCCCGTGCCTGGTCGCTCGGGGAGTGGCTGGCCTATTGGCTTGAGCACATCGTTGAGCCGGACTCCGAGCACAACACGTACGTCAAGTACGAGTCCAAGGTCAGGCTGTACCTGGTGCCGCATCTCGGCAAGAAGCCGCTGGTCAAGCTGACTCCTGCACAGGTCCGCGCTTTCATGGCGACGTTGAAGCGGGACAAGGTACCAGCCCCCACGCGCTTCGAGGTGCTCCGTGTGCTCCGGAACGCCCTCAACCGGGCCATCCGCGAAGAGCTGCTGACGCGCAACGTCGCTCTCCTGGTCGACATGCCCAAGGTCAGCAAGGACAAGGGCACGGCATGGAACGCCCGTGAGGCGATCATGTTCCTCCGCGCCGTTCGTGCCCACCGCCTCTACGCGGCCTGCGTGCTCGTCTTGGTGCTCGGTCTCCGCCGCAGTGAGGTGCTGGGCCTGCGCTGGCAAGACATCGACTTCGAGGCACGACAGTTCACCCCGGTCAAGCAGGTGCAGCGCGTGAAGGCCGTCGGCCTGGTCCTCAAGGACCTCAAGACCGAGTCGTCACAGGCCGTGCTCCCCCTGCCGGAGTTCTGCGCCCGTGCCCTGGAAGAGCGGCGGGAGCTACAAGACCTGGAACGGAAGATCGCTGGTGAGCATTGGACTCAGGAGCCGGATCAAGACCTGATCTTCTCGTCTGAGCATGGCGGCATGATCGACCCGGTGGGCTTCTCCCGCACCTTCGATCGGCTCGTCAAGCGCGCCGGCGTCCGCCGCATCACAGTCCGCCTCGCCCGGCACACCTGTGGGACCCTGCTCGCCTTCCTGAAGGTGCACCCCAAGGTGGCACAGGCGATCCTCCGGCACAGCCAGATCAGCATGACCATGGACGTCTACACGCACGTGGTCGGCGACAGTGAGCGGGAAGCCGTCGGGATGCTCGCGGAGCTGCTCGAGGATCCGCTCATTGGCTGATCGCCGCTGTTGGTGTCAACCACTGGTGTCAAAAGACCCCCGGACCGATGATCCGGGGGTCTTTTCGCTGGTGGGGCTAACAGGATTTGAACCTGTGGCCTCATCCTTATCAGGGATGCGCTCTAACCAACTGAGCTATAGCCCCGCCGCGCTCTGCGGTGTGTCCCGCGCGCTGACTCCTGAAGATTAGCGCACGACCGGGGCAGTCCCAAAATCGGTTGTCGGGGGACCGTCAGCCGCGGTTCAGCCGCAGGTCACTCGTCCTCGGCCAGGGTCAGCTCGACGCCGCCCACGAAGCCGGCGGAGAGGTTGTAGATGAACGCGCCGAGTGTGGCCAGCGCCGTCGCGAGGACGACGTCGATGACCGCGATGATCGACGTGAACATCAGGACGTGCGGCAGCGACAGGAAGGACTGCAGGTCGAAGCCGTTCGACTCGTTCGAACCGGTCGCCTCGGAGATCGTGCCGCCGACCGTCGAGAAGACGCCCATCGCGTCCATGACCATCCACAGCACCGCGGACGCGACGATCGTGCAGATGCCCAGCGCGATGGAGAGCAGGAAGCTGACCTTCATCACCGACCAGGGGTCGGCCTTGGCCACGCGCAGGCGCGCCTTACGGGTGCGGGGCGTCGTACTGGCCCCCGTGCGCGGCCGGCGTACCGCGCTCGCCGGAGCGGGCGTCTGGTAGGCCTGCGGCGGGTGGTAGGGCCCCGCGGCGGGCTGCTGTGCCTGGCGTTCCCCGGGCAGCGGCGACGCGGCCGTCTGCTGCGTCCCTGAGGGCGCCGGCTGCGGCTGGGCGCCCGGACCGGCCGAGCCCGCGCCGGCCGGGTACTGCTGGGACTGCCCGGTGCCTCGGGTGTCCGTCACGGTTCCCCCCTGGGATCCAGGCGCGCCTGACGAGGGCGAGTCCTTCGCGGGCGACTTGATCGCCTTCAGCTGCGTGGTGTGCGTGTCCGTCGCACGCGCGGCGGAGCCACGGCCTCCGCCGTCCGTCTCCTTACCGGCCGTAGAACCGGTCGGGGTTCCGGACGATCCGGCGCCCGTGGCTCCGCTCACGATGACTCACTCCTCGTGCTACTCGGCCGAGGGTGCCTCACCCTCGTCCGTGCCGATGGTCGCGGCGGCATCCTCGGCGGTCTCGTCGACGGCCACATCGCCGTCGACCTCCTCCGCCTCGCGTCCCGCCTCGGCGTTACGTGCGATACCCACGACGGCATCGCGCTTGCCCAGGTTGATCAGTTGGACGCCCATGGTGTCACGGCCCGTCTCCCTGACCTCGTTGACTCGCGTACGAATCACACCGCCGCCCAGCGTGATGGCGAGGATCTCGTCGGTCTCCTCGACCACCAGCGCACCGACGAGCGAGCCGCGGTCCTCGACGATCTTGGCGGCCTTGATACCGAGGCCACCGCGACCCTGTACGCGGTACTCGTCGACGGGGGTCCGCTTCGCGTACCCACCGTCGGTGGCAGTGAACACGAACGTACCGGTTCGAACAACATTCATCGAGAGCAGCTCGTCTCCCTCGCGGAAGCTCATGCCCTTGACGCCGGAGGTGGCGCGGCCCATGGGACGCAGCGACTCGTCCGTGGCCGTGAACCTGATCGACTGTGCCTTCTTGCTGATCAGAAGCAGATCGTCATCGGCCGAGACGAGTTCGGCACCGATCAGTTCATCGTCGGAACCGTCCTCCATGGCACGGAGGTTGATCGCGATGACACCGCCGGAGCGCGGCGAATCGTAATCCTTCAGAGGCGTCTTCTTCACCAGACCCGCCTTCGTGGCCAGCACCAGGTAAGGCGCCGCCTCGTAGTCACGGATCGCGAGGATCTCGGCGATGGCCTCGTCCGGCTGGAAGGCCAGCAGGTTCGCGACGTGCTGCCCGCGCGCGTCACGCCCGGCGTCGGGCAGCTCGTAGGCCTTCGCCCGGTACACCCGGCCCTTGTTGGTGAAGAACAGCAGCCAGTGGTGCGTGGTCGAGACGAAGAAGTGGTCGACGATGTCGTCTTCCTTCAGCTTCGTGCCGCGTACGCCCTTGCCGCCGCGCTTCTGCGCCCGGTAGTCGACCGTCTTGGTGCGCTTGACGTAGCCGCCGCGCGTGACGGTGACCACGATGTCCTCTTCGGCGATGAGGTCCTCGATGGACATGTCACCGTCGTAGGGGACCAGCATGGTCTTGCGGTCGTCGCCGTACTTCTCGACGATCGCGGCGAGTTCCGCGCTGACGATGCCGCGCTGGCGGACCGGGGAGGCCAGGATCTCGTTGTACTCGGTGATCTTCGCCTGGAGCTCGTCGTGCTCCTGGATGATCTTCTGGCGTTCCAGGGCGGCCAGCCGGCGCAGCTGCATCTCGAGGATGGCGTTGGCCTGGATCTCGTCGATCTCCAGGAGCTCCATCAGGCCCCCGCGCGCGATCTCGACGGTGTCGCTGCGCCGGATGAGTGCGATGACCTCGTCGATGGCGTCCAGGGCCTTCAGCAGGCCGCGCAGGATGTGCGCCCGCTCCTCGGCCTTGCGCAGCCGGAACTTCGTACGGCGGACGATGACCTCGATCTGGTGCGTCACCCAGTGGCGGATGAACGCGTCCAGGGAGAGGGTGCGCGGGACACCGTCGACGAGCGCCAGCATGTTGGCGCCGAAGTTCGTCTGAAGGTCCGTGTGCTTGTAGAGGTTATTGAGTACGACCTTGGCGACCGCGTCCCTCTTGAGCACGATGACCAGGCGCTGACCGGTACGGGACGAGGTCTCGTCACGGACGTCCGCGATGCCGCCGATCTTGCCGTCCTTCACCAGGTCGGCGATCTTCTGCGCGAGGTTGTCGGGGTTGACCTGGTAGGGCAGCTCCGTGACCACCAGGCACTGGCGGTTCTGGATCTCCTCGACCTCGACGACCGCGCGCATGGTGATGGAGCCGCGGCCGGTGCGGTACGCCTCTTCGATGCCCTTACGGCCCACCACAAGGGCGCCCGTCGGGAAGTCGGGGCCCTTGATGCGCTCGATAAGGGCGTCCAGGAGCTCCTCGTGCGAGGCCTCCGGGTTCTCCAGGTACCACTGGGCGCCGGCCGCGACCTCGCGCAGGTTGTGCGGCGGGATGTTGGTCGCCATACCGACCGCGATCCCGGCCGAGCCGTTGATCAGCAGGTTCGGGAAGCGGGCCGGCAGGACGGTCGGCTCCTGGGAGCGGCCGTCGTAGTTGTCCGTGAAGTCGACGGTCTCCTCGTCGATGTCACGGACCATCTCCATCGACAGCGGCGCCATCTTGCACTCGGTGTAGCGCATGGCCGCCGCCGGGTCGTTGCCCGGAGAGCCGAAGTTGCCGTTGGAGTCGACGAGCGGCATGCGCATCGACCACGGCTGGGCGAGGCGCACCAGGGCGTCGTAGATGGAGGAGTCGCCGTGCGGGTGGTAGTTGCCCATGACGTCGCCGACGACGCGCGCGCACTTGTAGAAGCCGCGCTCGGGGCGGTAGCCGCCGTCGTACATGGCGTACAGGACGCGGCGGTGGACGGGCTTGAGGCCGTCGCGGACGTCCGGCAGCGCACGCGAGACGATGACGGACATCGCGTAGTCGAGGTAGGAGCGCTGCATCTCCGTCTCGAGCCCCACGGGCTCGACACGCAGGGTCTGTCCCTCGTCAGGCGTGACGGGAGTGTTCTCGTCGGTCATTGCTGGTGAAAGTCCTTCCTGGTGCGGTCAGCTGAGACCGACTCAGATGTCGAGGAAGCGGACGTCCTTGGCGTTGCGCTGGATGAACTGGCGGCGTGCCTCGACGTCCTCGCCCATGAGGACCGAGAACAGGTCGTCGGCCTGCGCGGCGTCGTCGAGGGTGACCTGGCCGAGGACGCGGTGCTCCTGGTCCATGGTCGTGATGCGCAGCTCCTCGGCGTTCATCTCGCCGAGACCCTTGAAGCGCTGGATCGAGTCCTCACGGACGCGCTTGCCGCGCTGACGGCCCATCTCCAGCAGGGCGTCGCGCTCACGGTCGGAGTACGCGTACTCGACCTCGTCCCGGCCCCACTTGATCTTGTAGAGCGGGGGACGGGACAGGAACACGTGCCCGGCCTCGACCAGCGGCCGCATGAAGCGGAACAGGAAGGTCAGCAGCAGGGTGTTGATGTGCTGGCCGTCGACGTCGGCGTCCGCCATCAGGATGATCTTGTGATAGCGCAGCTTCTCGATGTCGAAGTCCTCGTGGACCCCGGTGCCGAAGGCCGAGATCAGCGCCTGGATCTCCTGGTTCTGCAGGATCTTGTCGATCCGCGCCTTCTCCACGTTGAGGATCTTGCCCCGGATCGGGAGGATCGCCTGGTACTCGGGGTTGCGACCGGACTTGGCCGAGCCGCCGGCGGAGTCACCCTCGACGATGAAGATCTCGCACTTGGTGGGGTCGTTCGACTGGCAGTCGGAGAGCTTGCCCGGCAGGGACGCGGTCTCCAGCAGGCCCTTGCGACGCGTCAGGTCACGGGCCTTGCGGGCCGCCACGCGCGCGGTGGCGGCCTGGATGCCCTTGCGGATGATGTCCGCCGCCTCGTTCGGGTTGCGGTCCAGCCAGTCGTTGAGGTGCTCGTAGACGACCTTCTGGACGAAGGTCTTCACCTCGGTGTTGCCCAGCTTGGTCTTCGTCTGCCCCTCGAACTGCGGCTCGCTCAGCTTCACCGAGATGATCGCGGTCAGACCCTCGCGGATGTCGTCACCCGTGAGGTTGTCGTCCTTCTCGCGCAGCAGCTTCTTGTCGCGCGCGTACTTGTTGATCAGCGAGGTCAGCGCGGCCCGGAAGCCCTCTTCGTGCGTACCGCCCTCGTGCGTGTGGATGATGTTCGCGAAGGAGTACACGCCCTCGGTGTAGCTGCTGTTCCACTGCATCGCGACTTCGAGGGAGAGGCTGCGCTCCTTGTCCTCGGCCTCGAGGTCGATGACGGTGGGGTGCACCACGTCTCCCTTGCGGGAGTTGAGGTACTTCACGAAGTCGACGATGCCGCCCTCGTAGTGGTAGTCGACCGCCTTGACCTCGGCGCTCTCGTCCGCGCCCGCCTCGTCCGCGCCGGACGTCGCCTTGGCCGACTCCCGCTCGTCAGTGAGTTTGATCCTCAAACCCTTGTTGAGGAACGCCATCTCCTGGAAGCGGCGCGAGAGCGTCTCGAAGGAGTAGTCGGTGGTCTCGAAGATGTCCGGGTCGGCCCAGAAGGTCACCGAGGTGCCGTGCTCGTCCGTGGCCTCGTGCTTGGCCAGCGGAGCCGTCGGAACGCCGAGCTTGTAGTCCTGCGTCCAGCGGTAGCCGTCAGTCTTGACCTCGACGGCCACCTTGGTGGACAGGGCGTTCACGACGGAGACACCCACGCCGTGCAGACCGCCGGAGACCGCGTAGCCGCCGCCGCCGAACTTTCCGCCCGCGTGCAGCACGGTGAGCACGACCTCGACGGCCGGCTTGCCCTCGGAGGGCACGATGCCGACCGGGATGCCACGGCCGTTGTCCACGACCCGGACGCCGCCGTCGGGCAGGATCGTCACGTCGATGGTGTCGGCGTGGCCCGCGAGCGCCTCGTCGACGGAGTTGTCGACGACCTCCTGCACCAGGTGGTGCAGGCCGCGCTCGCCGGTCGAGCCGATGTACATACCGGGTCGCTTGCGGACCGCGTCCAGACCCTCGAGGACGGTGATGGCGCTGGCGTCGTACGAGGCGGTTACCTCGCCGTTCGACGAGGCCGCCTCGGCGTCGGTGGACGGGATGTTCTCGTTGGGGTTGCCGGAATCGGCCACGAAGCGCCCTTTCTGGCACAGCACGAGCCAGGCTCGTCGGCGGGTTGCCGGAGCGGCTGCGGCATGTTGCGTTGGTAAGCCTTGATCAGCGTTGCTCAGCTTTTCCCGGACGGTCCCCACGATTGGGGCGGGATTGGCTTCCAGTCTACCGGTTGCGCCGACAGTGATGGGGGTTTGCCGGTACCTGAGTCCGCATGTGCCGCCCTGAACCCGGCTCGGCCGACTCCCGATATGCGGATGGGGTCTCCAAGAGGCTCAGGGAGCCACTCAGCGCTTCCGGGCGTCAACCCTTGGCTACTTCGGAGTCAGGTCGCGATTCGCAACCGCGTGCGGTGGTACGACGAGGAGGTCGCCGACCGCGCTTCGGGCCCGTCGGCAACTGCTGATGTGATGTCGGTCACCTGTGGCTGAAGAGGCCTCGGAGACTGCTGTGACGGCCGCTCGGCAGGCCCTGCCGGCCCTTCACGGACCGCCCGATCACGCGTCGCCCCGCACCCGTCACCCGTAGGTGTCGCCGGGCCCCGTGCTGCCGGGCGCGCGCAGCGGGCCGTACCGGCGGGCCGGGCCGCCCGGCCCCTGCACCTTGATCTGCCGCACCGCGCCATGACCGAGGTCCTCGTTCAGACGGGCCACCAGAGTCGGGGCGAGCAGCCGCAGGTTCGTCGCCCAGGCCGTCGAGTCGCAGCGAACGACCAGAACCCGCTCGTCCTCGTCGTACTTCTCCGGCACACAGTGCTTGGCGACGTCCTCGCCGACGATCTGTGGCCAACGGCCCATCACACCGCCCACCGCGGCCGGCGCCTCCCAGCCCCGCTCGGTGATCAAGCGGTTAATGGCAGCGCCGAGCGCCAAGGGGTCGCGGCCGTCGGCACGCGCGCCCGAGCGCAATCCCCCGCGCCGCGCCTGCTTCTTCTGCTGCGCCGCGTCCCCACGCGCGCGCGCCTGTTCCTTGGCCGCCCTCAGCGCCACGCGCGCGAGGTCGACGCCAGAGGGTTCCGGAGCCTTCCTGGCGGCCTCCGGGGCCTTCTCGGACGGGTTCTCGCTCATACGCGCTCCACCGACCCCTCGGCCACCGCGTACCGCGCCCCCGCCAACACGTGCGGTACGTCGTCGTCGACCGCGGCCGTCACCAGGACCTGCTCGCCGGGCGCGACCAGCTCGGCCAGCCGCTCACGGCGCCGGGCGTCCAGCTCGGCGAAGACGTCGTCGAGCACCAGCACCGGCTCGTTGCCCTCGGCCCGCAAAAGGTCGTACGAGGCCAGCCGCAGCGCCAGCGCGTACGACCAGGACTCGCCGTGCGAGGCGTACCCCTTGGCGGGCAGCTGACCGAGTTTGAGAAGCAAATCGTCCCGATGAGGGCCTACGAGGGTGACGCCACGCTCGATCTCCTGCTTACGGGCCTCGGCGAGTGCCGCCATCAGCTGCTCGAAGAGATCCTCGCGCGTGTGCGCCTCGCCGGGAGCCGACGGCTTGTAGTCCAGGGAGACCGGGCCGCCCCCTGGGGCCAGCTGCTCGTACGCCTTGTCGGCCAGCGGCTGGATCGCGGCGATCAGGTCGAGGCGCTGGGCGAGCAACTCGGCGCCCGCGCGCGCGAGATGCTGGTCCCAGACGTCGAGTGTGGACAGGTCCATGGAGCGGCCGCCGTGCCTTCTGGCGAGCGCGGCCGACTTCAGGAGGGTGTTGCGCTGCTTGAGGACGCGTTCGTAGTCGGAGCGCACGCCTGCCATGCGCGGGGAGCGGGCGGTGATCAGCTCGTCGAGGAAGCGGCGCCGCTCCCCGGGGTCGCCCTTGACCAGGGCGAGATCCTCCGGCGCGAACAGGACGGTCCGCACGATGCCGAGCACGTCACGGGGTCTGACCTGCGAGGACCTGTTGATACGGGCCCGGTTTGCCCTGCCGGGGTTCAGCTCAAGCTCGACCAGCTGCTGCCGGTCGCCCTGACGTACCTGCGCCCGGATGATCGCCCGGTCGGCGCCCATGCGGACCAGGGGGGCGTCGGAGGCGACGCGATGACTGCCGAGGGTGGCGAGATAGCCGACGGCCTCGACGAGGTTGGTCTTGCCCTGGCCGTTGGGGCCGACGAAGGCGGTGACGCCCGGGTCGAGCGGAACTTCGACCCGGGCGTACGAGCGGAAGTCGGCCAGCGACAGATGCGTGACGTGCATGGTCGTTCGCCGACCTCCCCCAACGTGTGGTTCAACCTTCCCCAGTTGTGGACAACCGGGTCACTCCCGAGGGTGCCAGGGTGTCACCCCCAGGGTGTGGAAACTTCTGTGTGGACTTCTGTGGTCCTTGTGTCCTCTTGTGCCCTTGTGGACTACTTCGTCTCGACCGCGTGGCCACCGAACTGGTTCCGCAGCGCCGCGATCATCTTCATCTGCGGAGAGTCGTCCTGGCGGGACGCGAACCGCGCGAACAGCGACGCGGTGATCGCCGGCAGCGGCACCGCGTGGTCGATCGCGGCCTCCACAGTCCAGCGTCCCTCACCGGAGTCCTGTGCAAAACCCTTGAGCTTGTCCAGGTGCTCGTCCTCGTCGAGGGCGTTCACCGCGAGGTCCAGCAGCCAGGAACGGATCACCGTGCCCTCCTGCCAGGAGCGGAACACCTCCCGGACGTCGGTCACCGAGTCGACCTTCTCCAGCAGCTCCCAGCCCTCGGCGTAGGCCTGCATCATCGCGTACTCGATGCCGTTGTGGACCATCTTCGCGAAGTGCCCCGCGCCGACCTTGCCGGCGTGCACGGCGCCGAAGTCGCCCTCCGGCTTCAAGGCGTCGAAGAACGGCTGCACCTTGGCCACGTTCTCCGCGTCGCCGCCGTACATCAGCGCATAGCCGTTCTCCAGGCCCCAGACGCCGCCGGAGACGCCGCAGTCGACGAAGCCGATGCCCTTGGCCGCCAGCTCCTCGGCGTGCCGCTCGTCGTCCGTCCAGCGCGAGTTCCCGCCGTCCACCACGACGTCACCGGGCTCCAGCAGCTCGGCGAGCTCGTCGATGGTCGACTGGGTCGGGGCACCGGCCGGGACCATCACCCAGACCACGCGCGGCCCGGGCAGCTTGCCCACAAGTTCTTCCAGGCTGTGGACATCCGCGAGGTCCGCGTTGCGGTCGTATCCGACGACGGTGTGGCCCGCGCGGCGTATCCGCTCGCGCATGTTGCCGCCCATCTTGCCGAGGCCGACGAGACCGAGCTCCATCAGTTGTTCCTTAGGTCGCTGTGGCGTGTGAGGCACCTTCGTGCCCACGCCAGAGCCTAAACCCGGACGCACGTGCACATCCGTGGGCATACGCGCTCATACGTACGCCCTCACCTGCGCGTTCTCCCACAGGCCGGGGGCACTTCTCCACCGGCCTGTGGACAACTGTCGGCTGCTCAGCCGCTCAGACGCACCGGCATGATCAGGTACTTGTAGGCCTCGTCCGCCTCGGCGTCCAACGCCGGCTTGCCGCTGAGCAGCGCAGGCTTCGTGGACGTCGTGAAGGACAGCTGGGCGACCGGGGAGTCGATGGCGCTCAGGCCGTCCAGCAGGAAGGTCGGGTTGAAGGCGATCGAGATGTCGTCGCCCTCCAGCTGGGCGTCGACCCTCTCCACAGCCTGTGCGTCGTCGCTGGAGCCGGCCTCCAGGATCAGCACACCCTGCTCGAAGCTCAGCCGCACCGGAGTGTTGCGCTCGGCGACCAGGGCCACACGCTTGACGGCCTCCACGAAGGGGGCGGTCTCGATCACGGCGACGGAGTTGAACTCCGTCGGGAACAGCGTGCGGTACTTCGGGAGGTCGCCCTCCAGCAGACGGGTCGTCGTACGGCGCCCGGCGCCCTCGAAACCGATCAGGCCCTCGCCCGCACCTGAGCCGGACAGCGCCAGCGTCACGCTGTCACCGCTGGTGAGCGCCTTGGCGGTGTCCAGGAGCGTCTTGGCGGGCACCAGGGCGACAGCGGACGCCTCCGGGTTCTCCGGCTTCCACAGGAACTCGCGGACCGCGAAGCGGTAGCGGTCGGTGGACGCCAGCGTCACCGTGTCGCCCTCGATCTCGATGCGCACACCGGTCAGGACGGGCAGCGTGTCGTCGCGGCCGGCCGCGATGGCGACCTGGGCGGCCGCGGACGCGAAGACCTCGCCGGGGACGGTGCCCGTGGCGTTCGGCATCTGCGGCAGCGCCGGGTACTCCTCCACAGGCAGTGTGTGGAGTGTGAACCGCGAGGAGCCGCAGACCACGGTCGCCCGTACACCGTCTGTGGAAATCTCCACCGGCCGGTTGGGGAGCGCGCGGCAGATGTCCGCGAGCAGTCGGCCCGAGACCAGGACCGTGCCCTCCTCCTCGACCTCCGTCTCCACCGACACCCGCGCCGAGACCTCGTAGTCGAAGCTGGACAGGCTCAGCTGGCCGTCCTCGGCCTTGAGGAGGAGGCCGGCGAGGACAGGCGCCGGCGGACGGGCCGGAAGGCTGCGTGCCGCCCAGGCCACTGCCTCCGCGAGTACGTCGCGTTCCACCCGGATCTTCACTGTTGCCGCCTCCTGCTGTTGCCGGCGCTTCTCGCTCTGCCTGGCCCTCGTCGTCTGTCTCTGTGTCGTCGGCCCCTGTGAGGGGAAGGACACCGGGGACCAGTCTGACGCACGGCACTGACAGTAGGTGCCTCTCGGGGTCAAGTCGTGACGAGGGGCAGCCGGGGGCCGGACGGCGAGTTGTGCACAGGACCCTCTTCGAAACGAATTCCCAGCTCTCTCTAGTTGGGAGTAGTAGTAGGGCCTGTGGATACCGTGGATAACCTCGTTTGCCCAGCTCAGAGCGGAGATTTTGTCCACGGGGCCTGTGGGTGGCGGCGGTGGACAACTCAGCGTTTCTGTGGAGAACGGAAAGTTCTGCACACCCCGTGCACAGGTCGGGGCGACTTCTCCCCAGCGCCGTCCCCAGCTTTACCCACGTTTCCCACAGCCCAACCCGGCACCTTCGTGTGACGCCTTTCACTCGGGCCGGTGAGGAGGCGCGTCGTGTTGCCGAACAGTGGACAGCGATGTGGAGAAGGTGGGGATCGCTGGGGACAACCGGCCACAGCCTGTGGGTTGCCCGTGGACAACTTGATGCACAGCCTGTGGATCTTTTCGCTGTCCACAGTCTGTGGAGATCGTTCGTCCACGAATCCACAACCAGCTGACCTGGTCTGATGGTCTTTCAACAGGCGGCCCTGTGGACACAGTCTGGACAACTTCCCAGTCCCCAGGGTGTGGACGCCAGAAAGTCACCGAATCTGTGGAGAGCGGCCGTAACCCGGCAGGTAATCGAACAGCCGGTGGCCGGACGTTCGGCCGTGGCATGACGAGGGACATGAGGAGCGGCATGGCGAGCCGCGTGACGAGCGACATGACGAAGGGCGCCCCCGGAACCTTCTCCGGGGGCGCCCTGGGCGTCGTACGGCGGCTCTCGCGGCCGTCGGCCGGCTGCGTCGGCCCGCTCCGCTAGCCGTTCTTGATGCGGTTGGTCAGCTCGGTGACCTGGTTGTAGATGGAGCGCCGCTCGGCCATCAGATTGCGGATCTTGCGGTCGGCGTGCATCACGGTGGTGTGGTCGCGGCCGCCGAACAGCGCGCCGATCTTCGGCAGCGAGAGGTCCGTCAGCTCACGGCACAGGTACATGGCGATCTGCCGGGCGGTCACCAGAGCGCGGCCGCGCGAGGTGCCGCACAGGTCCTCGACGGTCAGGCCGAAGTAGTCGGCGGTGGCGCTCATGATGGCGGTGGACGTGATCTCGGGGGCCGAGTCCTCGCCGCCGGGGATCAGGTCCTTCAGGACGATCTCCGTCAGGCCCAGGTCCACCGGCTGCCGGTTGAGCGACGCGAACGCCGTCACCCGGATCAGCGCGCCCTCCAGCTCGCGGATGTTGCGCGAGATGCGGGAGGCGATGAACTCCAGGACCTCCGGAGGGGCGTTGAGCTGCTCCTGGACCGCCTTCTTGCGGAGGATCGCGATACGCGTCTCCAGCTCGGGCGGCTGGACGTCGGTGATCAGACCCCACTCGAAACGGTTCCGCAGCCGGTCCTCCAGGGTGACCAGCTGCTTGGGCGGCCGGTCGCTGGAGAGCACGATCTGCTTGTTCGCGTTGTGGAGCGTGTTGAAGGTGTGGAAGAACTCCTCCTGCGTCGACTCCTTGTCCGCGAGGAACTGGATGTCGTCGACGAGCAGGATGTCCATCTCGCGGTAGCGCTTGCGGAAGCTGTCGCCCTTGCCGTCGCGGATGGAGTTGATGAACTCGTTGGTGAACTCCTCGGAGCTCACATATCGCACGCGCGTGCCCGGGTAGAGGCTGCGCGCGTAGTGCCCGATCGCGTGCAGCAGGTGTGTCTTGCCGAGGCCCGACTCTCCGTAGATGAAGAGGGGGTTGTACGCCTTGGCGGGTGCCTCGGCGACGGCGACGGCGGCCGCGTGGGCGAAGCGGTTGGAGGCGCCGATGACGAACGTGTCGAAGAGGTACTTCGGGTTCAGGCGCGCGGTGGGTTCGCCGGCGGAGTCGTCGACGGTGATCGCGATGCGGATCGGACGGCCGCATTCGCGGCTCAGGGTCTCGCTGACGATCGGGGCCAGACGGCCCTCCAGTACGCCCTTCGCAAATTCGTTCGGTACGGCGAGGAGGGCGGTGTCGGCCACCAGCGCGAGCGGCTGGCAGCGGCGGATCCAGTGTTCGTCCTTGACCTCGACGCCCTGCCCGCGACCCTCACCGAGAAGCTGCTCGAGTACTCGTGGCCACACTGCGGCAAGATCGGCAGGTACGTCAGCCACAGGGCACGCTCTCTCACGGGTCCCACGAACGTGTGATGGTGGGACGGGTCGGGATTCAAAAGGGGTGGAGCCAGAATCAAGGGGACAAGGGAACGAATCGGAGTTCAGCCACGGTAGTCAGGGCGACCGGTGCGGTTCAAGTTGTTGTCCCCAGCCTGTGGATAGTGTCTCCCAGTGACCTCTGGTTTGACCGGATGGCGTAGCCGCGCGTACCGTAACCAGGTCGAGTTGTCGATGGCTGCTGCCGCCTGCCTCCGATGGGCACAGATCGCCTCGGGTGATCGGGAAGCGGTGCACTCGGGCGTAACGCGAGCTACTCGTGGGCGCACGGTGACAGCCAGGACGGCACCCGCAAACCCCGATTTATTTCTGGAGCCCCCGAGTGAGCAAGCGCACCTTCCAGCCGAACAACCGTCGTCGCGCGAAGACCCATGGCTTCCGCCTGCGGATGCGCACCCGTGCCGGCCGCGCGATTCTCGCGAACCGTCGTGCCAAGGGTCGCGCCAGCCTGTCCGCCTGATTCCGGTCAGGTCATGCCGTCGTGCTGCCCACCGAGAACCGGCTGAGGCGGCGCGAGGACTTCGCGACCGCGGTTCGACGAGGACGCCGGGCAGGCCGCCCGACACTCGTCGTCCACCTTCGTAGCGGTGCCACGGACCCGCACGCGCCTGGGGAGAGCGCTCCCTCGACGCGTGCGGGTTTCGTCGTGAGCAAGGCTGTGGGCGGCGCGGTCGTACGGAACAAGGTGAAGCGCCGGCTTCGCCATCTGATGCGCGACCGAGTCGACCAGCTGCCCCCCGGTAGCCTGGTAGTCGTACGAGCGCTGCCCGGTGCGGGTGACGCCGACCATGCACAGCTGGCCCGAGACCTGGATGCCGCTCTGCAGCGGCTCCTGGGAGGGGGCGCGCGATGAAGTACCCACTGCTGGCTCTGATCAAGCTGTACCAGTGGACGATCAGTCCGCTGCTCGGGCCGGTGTGCAAGTACTACCCGTCGTGTTCCCACTACGGCTACACGGCGATCGACCGGCACGGTGCGATCAAGGGCACGGCGCTCACCGCCTGGCGCATCCTGCGGTGCAATCCGTGGTCGCTGGGTGGTGTGGACCATGTCCCGCCACGCAAGCGCCCGCGGTGGCACGAGTCGCTGCGCAATGCGTGGCGTGCACGGAAGGGCGGGCCCTCCGCCGCCGAAACGGCCACCGAGGAGAATGTTCCTTCGAGCCCGGCCGCAGAGACCTCGTCCCATGCGCAAGGAGCATGATTAGTGGACACGATTGCCAGCCTCTTCAGCTTCATCACGACACCCGTTTCATGGGTCATCGTCCAGTTCCACTCGGTGTACGGCGCGATCTTCGGCCCTGACACCGGATGGGCCTGGGGCCTGTCCATCGTGTCCCTGGTGATCCTGATCCGTATCTGCCTGATCCCGCTCTTCGTGAAGCAGATCAAGGCGACCCGGGCCATGCAGACGCTCCAGCCCGAGATGAAGAAGATCCAGGAGCGCTACAAGAACGACAAGCAGCGTCAGTCCGAAGAGATGATGAAGCTGTACAAGGAGACGGGCACCAACCCGCTCTCCTCGTGCCTTCCCATCCTGGCGCAGTCGCCGTTCTTCTTCGCCCTGTACCACGTGCTCAACAGCATCGCCAACGGTGACACCATCGGTGTGATCAACCAGAGCCTGCTGGAGAGCGCGCAGAAGGCGCACATCTTCGGCGCCCCGCTCGCCGCGAAGTTCACCGACAGCTCCGCGGATGTCGCGGCGATGGACAACGCCTCGCTGGTCACGGTCCGCATCGTCACCGCGGTCATGATCGTCCTGATGTCGGCGTCGCAGTTCTACACGCAGCGTCAGCTGATGACGAAGAACGTCGACACCACGGTGAAGACGCCGTTCATGCAGCAGCAGAAGATGCTGATGTACGTCTTCCCGGTCATGTTCGCCGTCTTCGGCATCAACTTCCCGGTCGGTGTCCTCGTCTACTGGCTGACCACCAACGTGTGGACCATGGGTCAGCAGATGTACGTCATCCGCAACAACCCGACGCCGGGTTCCAAGGCCCAGGCCGCGTACCTGGAGCGTCTCACCAAGCACGTCACGCAGCACGGCAAGGCCCGCAGGCGCAGTGAGCGCGTCATCATCAAGGCGATCGTCGCCAAGGGTCGTGACCGCAACGACCACGAGCGCAAGTTCATCAACGGCCTGAGCAAGGCGGGTCTCGCGGCGCAGACCGACGGCAGTGTGATCAAGAGCGAGGGCGCCGTCGCCACTGTGACCGAGGACGGTACGCCGACCACGGCTGGTGCGTCCAAGCGTCAGCAGCCGAAGCGGCAGAGCAAGTCCCAGCGTCAGTCCGGCGGTGCGAAGCAGGGTGGTGAGCCGACCGCCTCGCTTCAGAAGTCCGACGAGCCCGAGGACGCCAAGCCCGGCGCTGCCAAGTCCGACGCTGCCAAGAAGCCCGCGCAGAAGTCCGGCGGCGGTACCCGCAGCAAGGCCCAGTCCGGGCAGCGCAAGGGCGGCCCGCAGCGCCCCAAGTCCCCGTCCAAGAAGTAAGAAGGAGCCCATCCCGTGACGGAAGGCACCACCTCCGCCGCTGCCGAGGGTGCAGACACCCTGACCCGCCTGGAGCAGGAGGGCGAGATCGCGGCGGACTACCTCGAGGGTCTGCTCGACATCGCCGATCTCGACGGCGACATCGACATGGACGTCGAGGCCGACCGCGCCGCTGTCTCGATCATCAGCGACGCGGGCAGCCGAGACCTGCAGAAGCTGGTCGGGCGTGACGGCGAGGTGCTGGAGGCATTGCAGGAGCTCACGCGCCTGGCCGTGCACCGGGAGACCGGGGACCGCAGCCGGCTGATGCTGGACATCGCCGGCTACCGGGCCACGAAGCGCGCCGAGCTCTCCGAGCTGGGCGCCAAGGCCGCCGCCGAGGTCAAGAGCACGGGCGAGCCCGTGAAGCTGAAGCCGATGACTCCGTTCGAGCGCAAGGTCGTGCACGACGCGGTCAAGTCCGCGGGACTGCGCAGCGAGTCCGAGGGCGAGGAACCGCAGCGGTTCGTCGTCGTGCTCCCCGCCTGATCGGCCCGTTCGTTCCCCCGGCCCCGTCTGCCCGCAGACGGGGCCGAACTTTGTCAGCCTGATAGTTCTGGTGGTTCTGGTGTCGGCGCTCGGTGCGCCGGCGGTACGGAAGGACGGTCCCCGTGACGGAGGCAGCGGAGCTTCCCCCTGCGCCCGAGCAGGCACGTGAGGTGTTCGGTGATCGCTTCGCTGATGCGGTCCGCTACGCCGAACTGCTCGCCGAGGCGGGAGTGCAGCGTGGTCTGATCGGCCCACGCGAGGTGCCCCGCCTGTGGGAGCGGCATCTGCTGAACTGCGCCGTGCTCTCCGAGGTCGTGCCCGAGAACGTGACGGTGTGCGATGTCGGCTCGGGTGCGGGCCTGCCCGGCATTCCCCTGGCCCTGGTCCGCGAGGACCTGAAGATCACTCTGCTGGAGCCCTTGCTGCGGCGTACGAACTTCCTGACGGAGGTCGTGGAACTGCTGGGGCTGGACCATGTGACGGTCGTCCGTGGTCGTGCCGAAGAGGTCATGGGGAAGTTGCCGCCGGTCCATGTGGTGACCGCACGTGCGGTGGCACCACTGGACCGGCTGGCCACCTGGGGCATCCCGCTGCTGCGCCCGTACGGCGAGATGCTCGCCCTCAAGGGTGACACTGCCGAGGAGGAGCTGAAGAGCGCCTCGACGGCCCTGAGCAAGCTCGGTGCGGTGGAGACGTCGATCCTGCATGTGGGTGACGGCATTGTGGATCCCCCGTCGACGGTCGTGCGGGTCGAGGTCGGGGAGAGCCCGGGCGGTGTGCGGTTCGCCGCGAAGCGGGCCAAGGCTGCGAGGACGGGGCGGGCGCGCCGCCGACGCTGATCCGTCCTGACGACGAGACGTACTCCACACAAGCTGGCAAACCTACCCATGCCGGAGTGTCGCGACAGTTCGGCGTCGGCTGCTGTGCATCGTGTTTCACGTGAAACGTCGCTCACTGCTGCACGGCATCATCAGTCGTGGCCGCGCCGCGGCCGAACCTCGGGACCGAAAGCCCCTCGGTTCTCTCGGAGAGGGTGCTTCTGACGACACTCCGTCCCCCTTGAGGGGCACGGAGTTGTCCACAGAGGTGGATTTCTCCACAGAACACCAGGCCTCACTGGTTCACGACCCCGAAGACATGGGAGGCTCTGTTCATTGCGAGCCTGAAGTCGAGGAGAGTGAATCCTTGCGGTCCGACGCCAACATCGCGGGACCGATGACCGATCCGGTCCCCGGTCCCCGTACCGAGTCGATGGGGGAGGATGTTTCACGTGAAACACCGCCCCCGATGGACGACACTCCCATCGGTCGTGCTGCCCAACTGGCGGTGGAAGCTCTAGGCCGCGCCGGCGAGGGCCTGCCACGGCCCGAGCAGACCCGCGTCATCGTGGTCGCCAACCAGAAGGGGGGCGTGGGCAAGACGACGACGACCGTCAACCTTGCCGCATCGCTCGCCCTGCATGGCGGCCGGGTGCTGGTCATCGACCTCGACCCGCAGGGCAACGCGTCCACTGCTCTGGGGATCGATCATCACGCCGAAGTCCCTTCCATCTACGACGTGTTGGTCGAGAGCAAGCCGCTTGCGGAAGTCGTCCAGCCGGTCCCCGATGTCGAGGGTCTCTTCTGCGCCCCTGCCACGATCGATCTCGCCGGTGCGGAGATCGAGCTGGTATCCCTGGTGGCGCGCGAGAGCCGACTCCAGCGGGCCATTCAGGCTTACGAGCAGCCACTGGACTACGTCCTCATCGACTGCCCGCCCTCGCTCGGCCTGCTGACGGTCAATGCGCTGGTGGCCGGGCAGGAGGTCCTGATCCCGATCCAGTGCGAGTACTACGCGCTGGAGGGGCTGGGCCAGCTGCTGCGGAACGTCGACCTGGTGCGGGGGCACCTCAACCCCGCTCTGCACGTCTCGACGATCCTGCTCACCATGTACGACGGCCGGACGCGGCTCGCGTCCCAGGTCGCGGACGAGGTACGCAACCACTTCGGTGACGAGGTGCTGAGGACCAGCATTCCCCGCTCGGTCCGAATCTCCGAGGCGCCGAGCTATGGGCAGACGGTTCTGACTTACGATCCAGGATCGAGCGGTGCCCTGTCCTATCTTGAGGCGGCACGAGAAATCGCGCTGAAGGGTGTCGGCGTCAGTTACGACCCGACGCACGCCCACTTCGGCGCCCAGAGCAATCCGAGCATGGCGGAGGGGATCCAGTGAGCGAGCGACGGAGGGGGTTGGGCCGTGGTCTCGGCGCACTGATCCCTGCTGCACCGACGGAGAAGACGGTGCCCCCTGCTGCGATGGGAGGCGCCGCGTCCCCGTCCCCGGCTGCCGTCCCGGTGCTGAGCGAGCGCGGGGTGGCCGCGGCCAAGGTGGCCACACTGCCGCCTGTTTCACATGAAACCGAGGAGCCGGCATCCCACGGTGCCGTGGAGACGCCCGCACCTCCCATGGGCGCCCATTTCGCGGAGATCTCCCTTGAGGCGATCACGCCGAACCCACGGCAGCCGCGTGAGGTCTTCGACGAGGATGCGCTGCAAGAACTGGTCACCTCCATCCAGGAGGTCGGTCTCCTCCAGCCGATCGTCGTACGACAGATCGGTCCCGCGCACTACGAGCTCATCATGGGCGAGCGGCGCTGGCGGGCCTGCCGTGAGGCCGGCCTCGAAGCGATCCCGGCGATCGTGCGGGCCACGGACGACGAGAAGCTTCTCCTGGACGCCCTCCTGGAGAACCTGCATCGGGCTCAGCTGAATCCGATCGAAGAGGCGGCTGCCTACGATCAGCTGCTGAAGGACTTCAACTGCACCCACGATCAGCTGGCGGACCGCATCGGCCGTTCTCGCCCGCAGGTCTCCAACACCCTGCGGCTGCTGAAGCTCTCGCCGAAGGTCCAGAACCGGGTGGCCGCCGGAGTGCTCTCCGCTGGACATGCTCGGGCGCTGCTCTCCGTCGACGATCCGGAGGAGCAGGAGCGGCTGGCTTACCGGGTGGTGGCCGAGGGTCTCTCGGTTCGTTCCGTCGAAGAGATCGTGAGTCTGATGGACTCCCGTCCGCAGAAGGCTCAGCGCTCCAGGGGGCCGCGGGCCGGCTCCGTGCCCTCCCCGGCGCTTTCCGACCTCGCCACCCGCCTCTCGGACCGCTTCGAGACACGGGTGAAGGTCGAACTGGGCCAGAAGAAGGGCAAGATCACCGTCGAGTTCGCCTCCCCGGACGACCTTGAGCGCATCCTCAGCACGCTCGCTCCAGGCGAGAAGCTGGCTCTTCAGAAGAGTCTCCTGGACGGCGACGCGGACGACACCGAGCTCTGAGGTTCGGTCGGCGAGGTCTCCTTCCTGGCTGCCTGTGCGGGCCGTGTCCGGTGTGTACCGGAACACGGCCCGCACTTTGCTTTCTGGCGGTATCGAGGGAATCGCTTCGTGGATACGATGCGATCGGGTATGGCGCATCCACCTGGCAAGACCTCTAAGGGGAGGCGGGGTCCATGCGAACGGTGAGCCGCACCGGACTGGTGAGCGCGGGTCTTGGGCTGGGCGCGGTCGGCGGGTTCGTCGGCAGCCTGCTCAGGGAACGGAGCGCCCTGACGGCCGCCCGTGATGCCGCGGGCGAAGGAAGCGAGGAACAGCCTTCATGGGGCGTCGGCTCGTACCGCTCACGCTGGACAACCTTCCGGACCTTCCCAAGCGCTGCCGCGCGTGTGTCTTCTGGGAGTTGGACCCGGTCAGCGGTGAAGCCGCGGTAAAGACCGGTACCGCCGGCTTGGAGAAGGAAGCCTGGATCTCCGCCGTCCTGCTGGACTGGGGCTCCTGCGGTCGGGTCGTCTACGTCGATGATGTGCCTGTGGGCTTTGTGCTCTACGCCCCGCCGGCTTATGTGCCCCGCGCGACGGCGTTCCCCACGAGCCCCGTGTCGCCGGACGCGGTGCAGCTGATGACCGCGTTCATCATGCCGGGCTACCAGGGACAGGGATTGGGCCGAGTGATGGTCCAGACGGTCGCCAAGGATCTGCTACGGCGAGGCTTCAAGGCCATCGAGGCCTTCGGAGACGCACGCTGGAAAGAGCCGGCGTGTGTGCTGCCTGCCGACCATCTCCTCGCCGTGGGGTTCAAGACGGTGCGCCCCCACCCCACCTTCCCGCGTCTGCGGCTGGAACTGCGGACGACGCTGTCCTGGAAGGAAGACGTGGAGATGGCGATCGACCGGCTGCTGGGGGCCGTACAGAAGGAACCGGCGTTGAGGCCGCTCTAGAGCGGGTGCATCGAAAGCGAATGGGCCAACCCCTGAGGGTTGGCCCATTCGTGTTTCACGTGAAACATCACTCGGCGATGAAGTCCTCGAGGTCGCGAACGATCGCGGCCTTCGGCTTCGCGCCGACGATGGTCTTGGCGACCTCGCCGTTCTGGTAGACGTTCAGCGTCGGGATGGACATGACGCCGTACTTGGCGGCCGTACCCGGGTTCTCGTCGATGTTGAGCTTGACGATCTCGATCTTGTCGCCGTACTCGGAGGCGATGGCCTCAAGGGACGGCGCGATCTGGCGGCACGGTCCGCACCAGGCGGCCCAGAAGTCCACCAGGACGGGCTTGTCGCTCTTGAGGACGTCCTGCTCGAAGGAGTCGTCGGTCACGTTCTTCAGGGTGCCGGCCACGGCGGGCTCCTTAACTATGTGGTGCGTGGGGCGGATGGGGATCAGGCAGGGGGTCAGACAGCGGTCTTCTCGGGCTCGGCCTGCTCCTCGTCCGCAAGGGCGGCGAGGAAGCGCTCGGCGTCGAGAGCGGCGGAGCAGCCGGTACCGGCGGCGGTGATCGCCTGGCGGTAGGTGTGGTCGACCACGTCGCCGGCGCCGAAGACACCGGTCAGGTTGGTGCGGGTGGAGGGGGCGGCGACCTTGAGGTAGCCCTCCTCGTCCAGCTCCAGCTGGCCCTTGAACAGCTCGGTGCGCGGGTCATGGCCGATCGCGATGAACAGGCCGGTGACCGCCAGGTCCGAGAGTTCGCCGGTCTTGATGTTGCGCAGCTTCAGGCCGGAGAGCTTCTGGTCGCCCTGGACCTCGGCGACCTCGCTGTCCCAGACGAACTTGATCTTCGGGTCGGCGAAGGCGCGGTCCTGCATCGCCTTCGAGGCGCGCAGGGTGTCACGCCGGTGGACGATGGTCACCGACTTGGCGAAGCGCGAGAGGAAGGTGGCCTCCTCCATCGCGGTGTCGCCGCCGCCGATCACGGCGATGTCCTGGTCCTTGAAGAAGAAGCCGTCGCAGGTGGCACACCAGGAGACGCCACGGCCGGAGAGGGCGTCCTCGTTCGGCAGGCCGAGCTTGCGGTGCTGCGAGCCGGTGGCGACGATGATGGCCTTGGCCCGGTGGACCGTGCCCGCGGTGTCCGTGACGGTCTTGATCTCACCGTTCAGGTCGACGTTGACGATGTCGTCCGGGACGAGCTCGGCTCCGAAGCGCTCGGCCTGGGAGCGCATGTTGTCCATGAGCTCGGGGCCCATGATGCCGTCCTGGAAGCCCGGGAAGTTCTCCACGTCGGTCGTGTTCATGAGCGCACCGCCTGCGGTGACGGCACCTTCGAACACAAGCGGCTTCAGCGACGCGCGCGCGGTGTAGAGCGCCGCCGTGTAGCCGGCGGGCCCGGAGCCGATGATGATCACGTTACGGACGTCGCTCACGGCTTGATTCCTCGTCTCTGGACTGCGTCGTCGGACCGGGGGGAGCCCCTTTCAGAACTCTCATCCCACCCAACGGATCCTAAGGGGCGCGCATTCCCACTGTGTCCGGGCACACGGTGACGCCACACCGTAGGAGTTGCCAGGGCAGACGGAGACGAACCGCCGGGCTGTCAGGAACGCGCGTAGGACTTCTGGAGAAGGACCTTGGCCGTGGTGGAGGACGGATGCTTCACACAGGTCGCGTCCATCAGGTAGACGGTGACCCTGCTGTTGTTGGTCGCATCCGGCAACACGACGAGCAGGGCGTCCTTGCCCTTGTAGACGCCTTCCTCCGCCGCGAGTGCTGCCTCGTCCCGGCCGATGCCCTTCCTGACACATTCGGGCACCGTGATCTCACGCAGGATCTGAGGGCTCTTGGTGTCGGGTCCGCCTTGCGTACCCAGACTGCGGTCGGGCTTGCCGGAGCTCTCTGGGGAGCTCTCGCTCTTGGCGAGGAGATCGGCGACCTGCGTCTCCAGCTTCGCTGCGGAGAACGTGTCGGTGGCGGTCTGCCCGCCGTCGGCCGTGGGACCGGCCCCTCCGCCACCCATCAGCGAGGTCAGCAACACCGAACCGAGGCCCACGGCGGCGGCTGTGAACGCGGCGCTGAGGACGGCGACCTTGCGGCGCCCTGCCTTCGTGCGGTTCTTGCGGTTCTTGCGGCCGGGACCGGTGGCCGCGGAGCGGGCGTGGCCCGCCGGACGGTCTGCCGTGGCCGATGTTTCACGTGAAACATGCGCGCTGTCGTGCGCACCGGAGGCCGAGCGGGCCGCTTCGGTGTGGGGCGTCGTCGCTTCGGCGTCATCCGACGTCGTGGCGTTCAGCAGTGCCTCCGCTGCGAGAGCGGCGTTGATGCGGCCCGCGACATCGGCAGGCATGCGCGGAGGGCCGGGCAGGGTGCCCAGGAGGTCCCTGATCTCTTCCAGCGAGGCGTGGACGTCCGCGCACAGCTCGCACTGCTCCAGATGCCGGCGCACGTCGGCGGTCCTGGACGGGGAGAGAAGGCCCTCGGTGAGGTCGGAGATCTCGGCGACGTCCGGGTGCCCGGCCGTGTCCGTCGTGGATGTCACGCTCGCCCACCTCCGCCCTTCACTGCAGCTGAATCACTCGGCCCGGTATCTCGCGGATCCGTGGCCGGTGGCCTCGTGGTCGGTGGACCCGCTGCCGGTGGGACGGATGTCCCCTGCGTCCGGTTCCGCCTCTCACCGGTGTCCTTGCCGTCGCTGGCGCTTTCCGGCCTCAGATGCGTGAGCAGAGGCAGGAGTCTGGCCCTGCCGCGTGCGCATCGGCTCTTGATCGTGCCGGTGGGCACATCGAGTACGCGGGCCGCTTCCGCGACCGGGTAGCCCTGCATGTCCACCAGGACGAGCGCCGCGCGCTGGTCCGGCGGCAGCGTGCCGAGGGCCTCCAGGAGCTGGCGGTGCAGATCGTTGCGCTCTGCCGGCGCGGACGCCTCCTCGTGGGGCTCCAGCAACTGCTCCAGGCGCTCGGTGTCGTCGACGGGGGAGGTCTTGCGGGAGGCCGCCTTGCGGGCGCGGTCCAGGCAGGCGTTCACGGTGATCCGGTGCAGCCAGGTCGTGACGGCCGACTGGCCCCTGAAGGTGTGGGCGGCCCGGTAGGCGGAAACGAGGGCGTCCTGGACGGCATCAGCGGCCTCCTCGCGGTCGCCCAGCGTCCGCAGCGCCACCGCCCAGAGCCGATCCCGATGCCGCCGCACGAGCTCACCGAAGGCGTCGGGGTCGCCCTTCACGTGGAGGGCGAGGAGATCCCGGTCGCTCACGTCGCGGTGAGCGGTGCCATCTGCCATCGGACCCCCTCCCCTTGGATCTCGTGAGTTCTAGCCGGTGAACTTCAGGTCGGTGATGGCCTGCTTGAACCCGGAGCCGCTGTACTGGTCCCCGTCCGCATGGGGCATGGCAGTGAGCCATACGAGAACGTACTGGGTCTTCACCGGCTTGGTGACCTTCACTGTCGCACTCGTGCCGCTCGTCGTGACGCTGCCGATCTTTTCCATCGAGTCCAGCGACGAGGGCGTCAGCGAGTCCGAGGCGTAGAGCGAGACAGTGGTGTGATTGCCGGGGTACAGCAGCCCTATCGACGCGGCCGACACCGTCTGAGCCGAGCCGAGGTCGTAGACGATGCCGACCCCGGACTTGTAGGCGGTGATGTCCGGACCGTCGACGAAGCTCTTGCTGCGCCAGTACGTCGAGCTGTCGCCGTCGTACGTCTTGCCCACGTCCTCCGGCGCCTGCGCCCCGCCCTTGGCGACGAACTCCTGGGCGTTCTGAATCTCGATCGGCTTGACCGGCTTGGCCTTGTCGCTGCTCTTGTCGTTGTCGTCCGTCGTCTGCGTCTGGTTGCTGTCCTCGGACTTGCCGCCCTGGTCCATGAGCGCGTCCGCCAGCTGCCAGCTGCCAAGGCCCAGTGCGGCGATCAGGAGGGCTGAGACGGCCCACTTCAGGGCCTTGCCCGTGCGGCTCTGCAGTGGAGGCGGCGGGGCCGGCACCGGCTGGGTGGCGCCAGGGTGGGGTGCCTGGCGGCCGTAGTTGCCCTGCTGGTACGTCGTGCGTTGATAGTCCGGCGGGGCCGTGAAAGAGGGCTCCGGCGGGCGGATGCGGGGCATCTCGCCGATCGCCTTCACCAGTTCCTCCGGCGTCGTGCACGCGGACTCGTGGCGGGACGCCGTCGCGCCGTCGTTGACCAGCGCACGCATGGCGAGCTCCGACAGGCCACGGTGGACGCCGGCACGGACCTGGTCGGGGGCGATCAGACCGACATCCTTGGGCAGCCCGGACAAGCCGTAGGCGTCGCTCTCGTACGGCCACCGCTGGGTGAGCGCGGCGTACAGCAGGGCGCCGATGGCCTCGGTGTCGGTGCGCTGCGGGGTGTCGGAGCTGATGCCGCGCAGCGCGGCGTTCACCGCGAGGCCCCGGATGCGCCACTGGCCGGTCGAGGTGCGCAGCACGGCGTTCGGGTTCAGACGGAGATGGGCCAGGCCCTCGCGGTGGGCGGCGGCCATGGCCGCGGACACCTGCGTGACCATCTGGTAGGCGTCGTACACCTCCAGCGGGCCCGCGGCGAGCAGAGTGCTCATCTCGGTGGCGTCGGGGAGCCACTCGTGGACGACGTAGACGAGGTCGTTCTCCTCGACGGCGTCGAGGACCTGGACGAAGCGGGGGTCGCCGAGAAGCGCGGAGGACCGGGCCGAGGCCAGGACGGACCGGGCCCGCGCGTGGTCCGCCGGCAGGATGTGGACGCCGACGGCGCGACGGAGTTTTTCGTCGACCGCACGCCAACTGCTGAAACCGTCCAGACGGGTGACGCACTCCTCGAGGCGGTAGCGTCTGGCGAGTTTGTGACCGCTGTGCAGTTCGGGCGGTGAGGCCTTTCCGGGACCCTCGGTCCCGCCACTCCCCTGTGCCTCGTCGATGTCCGTGTCCCGCTCCCGATTCTTGGCCACCCCGTCGGCCGTGGACTGGTCCGCCTGAGCGGTCAGCGGCTCGTCGCCGCTGTTGTCTGCCACGTCGACGGCAGCCGTGCTCCGTTCCGCCACCGTCGTTCCTGCCTCCCCATCCATTGCGCGCCGTCCGACTCCGTGCGCGCCGTCCGACGCCGAACCAATTGTGCCCACAGTCCGCCGCTATGCACGACACACGATGGCGGACGATGGTTGTGCGCGTACCCCCACCTCAGCGACCCAGGCGTCCGCGCACCATGCCGACCAGTGAGTTCAGCTCCTCGATCCGCATCCGGCGCGCGGCGACGAAGAAGACCCCGAGCAGTACGGCGCCGCCGGCCAGCAGCGCGGCGAACGAGCCGAGAACGCCCTGCCCCAGGCTCTGGGCGATGCCGTAGCAGGCCGCGCCGCTCAGCAGCGCCGCCGGCACCGAGGCGATGCAGAGCCTGGCGTACGTCCGCATCACGCGGGCGCCGTCGAGGTCGCCGCCGAGCTTCTTGCGCAGCCGGCTCCAGGCCACGCCGACACCGATCGCGTAGGCCAGTCCGTACGAGGCGGCCATGCCGACGACGGCCCAGCGGGCCGGGATGACGAAGTAACAGACGGCTGAGGCGGCGGCGTTGACGGCGGCCACGATGACCGTGTTGTAGAAGGGGGTCCGGGTGTCCTCGTAGGCGTAGAAGGCGCGCAGGACCACGTACTGCACGGAGTACGGGATCAGGCCGAGACCGAAGGCCATCAGCATGAAGCCCATGTTCGTGGCCTCGCTCGCGCCCGACGTGCCGAACATCAGGGTGCACATCGGGATGCCGAGGGCCAGGAATCCGAAGGCGATGGGGACGATCGCGACCGCAGTCGTCCGCAGTCCCTGGGAGATGTCGTCCCGGACGGCCCCGCTGTCCCCCTCGGCCGCCGAGCGCGACAGACGCGGCAGCAGGGCGGCCATCAGCGAGACGGTGATGATGGCCTGCGGCAGACCCCAGATCAGCTGGGCGTTGGCGTAGGCGGCGAAGCCGGTTCCGTCGACGTCGGAGTTGACGCCGGCGGCGGTGGACAGCTGGGTGACCACGAGGGCGCCCGCCTGGTTGGCGAGGACGAAGAGGATCGTCCACTTCGCGAGCATCGCCGCCTTGCCGAGACCGTGGCCCTTCCAGTCGAAGCGCAGCCGCAGTCGGAAACCCGTCTCGCGCAGGTACGGGATCATCGCCAGGGCCTGGACGACCAGGCCGAGCAGCACACCGATGCCGAGGAGCCGCTGGCCCTCCGGCGGGATGCTGGTGACGGCCATGCCGGAGTGCTCCGCGGTGCCGTACACCCAGAGGAACATCCCGAGCGTCACGATGATGACGATGTTGTTCAGGACCGGGGTCCACATCATTGCGCCGAACTTGCCGCGGGCGTTGAGGATCTGACCCATCACCACGTGGACGCCCATGAAGAAGATCGAGGGCAGGAAGTAGCGGGTGAAGGTGATGGCGACCTCGTTGGCGGCGGGGTCGTTGGCGACGGGGGTGGACAGGGCCTTGACCAGGAGCGGCGCGCCGACCATCGCGAGTGCGGTGAGGGCGGCGAGCGCCACCATCACCAGGGTCAGCAGACGGTTCGCATAGGCCTCGCCGCCGTCCTCGTCGTCCTTCATCGCGCGTACCAGCTGCGGCACGAAGACCGAGTTGAGGCCGCCGCCGACGGTCAGGATGTAGATCATCGTCGGCAGCTGGTAGGCGACCTGGAACGAGTCGCCGAGCAGGCCGAGGCCCAGCGCCGAGACGATCATCATGGACCGGACGAAGCCGGTGAGCCGGGACACCATCGTGCCCGCGGCCATCACGGCGCTCGACTTCAGCAGACCGCCGGCCCGCCCGCCCTTCTTCGCGGCAGGCGGCGTGGCAGGAGCGGGTGCCGGCGGGGTGCTGTCGGCCGCGGCAGGCGGCGGAGCCCCCTGGTAGGGGCCCGCGGGCGGCGCCGGGGTCGGAGACGGCACCGCGGGCGGCTGGTACTGCGGATGGCCGCCCTGCTGCTGGTCCCGGAAGAGGTGTGCGAAGGCGTCGTGCTCGGGGCGCTCCTCGGTGGAGTGCGTGACGAGATCGTCGACGCCCACGTACTGGGTCGTACGGTGATCGTCGCCGTACGGCAGGTACTGGGTCGGGCCCTCCGGCTCGGGTGCCGGCGTCTGCGCCCACACGTTCGGGTCGGGGGCGTACGGCGACTGCGGTGGCTGGGCGTACAGCGCCTGGGGCGGCTGGTACGTGCCCGGCGGGGGCGGCGGATGGGCGGCGCGGTCGTACAGCGCCTCGGCGACCGGGTCCTGCGCGGAGAGGTCCTGCGAACGGTAGGGGTCCTGGTCGTAGGCGTCCTGGAGGTACATGTCCGCGGGGTGCTGCGGCGGTACCTGGCCATGCTCGGGCGGCGGGCCCTCGGGGTGCCCCGGGGGGCCCGCGGGCTGGCCGCGGTCACCGTCGTACGGCGCGTTCATGGTTACCCCACCTCATCGTCCCGGGCCCACCGGCCACGACATCGCTCAACGGTCCACTCTCTCACCCGTGCCGGACGGGTCCTTGCTTTCCGCTGCGGTGTCCGGTGCAGGGTCACTCGGCTGCTCCGGCGCGTCTGCCCGGATACCGGTGTCCGACTCTTCCTCGAGGAGTTCCTCGGGCGTGAGACGGTCTTCGGGGCCTTCCGGGTTCTGCGGATCGCCGTCGGTCTCGCCGGTCTCCCGGGAACCGTTCTCCTCGGCCGCCCGGGCCGCCGCGCGCTTGCGCTGCGTGTACATACGGAACCCGGCGAGGACGAGCAGAAGGAATCCGCCGCCGATGACGAGCATCACGGTGGCCGTGAACTCGGTGACCTTCACGTCGAAGGTGACGGGTGGGCCGTATTTCTGGCCGTCCTCGGTGAACAGCTGGGCGACGACCGTGGCCTGGCCGTTGGCCTGTGCCGACGTGGTGAACTTCACGGTCTGGCTGTGTCCGCCGGAGACCGTGACGCGCTGTTCGTCGAAGGCCTCACCGCCGATCTCAAGGCGCCTGGGACTCTTCGAGGTGAGCCGCAGCACGAGGTGGTCGACGCCCTGGACCAGGTTGTTCTGCACGGTCACGGGGATCGTGGCGCTGCGTCCGGAGAGCTTGGTCTCCGACTTCTTGATCAGCGTGACCTGACCGGCCAACGAGTCGACGTAGGCCTCGATGCCGTTGCGGTAGTCCGCGGCCTGCGCGGAGCGGCCGCGCCACGACGTGGACATCGCACGGTTCATGGCCCGCCCGAAGGGGGTCACCACCCGGGACTTGTTGGTGAGGATCACCTTGAACTTGTCGAGCTTGTCCTGCGTGGTGGCGACCTGCTCGAAGGCCGATCGCGGCAGCTGCTGCTTGCGCAGCGAGGACGGGTACTTGGACGCCGCGGGCACCTTGGTGGTGGCGCCGGAGTCCGGCTTGGCCGCGGCGGCGGCCGTGAGGTCCTGGGACTGGGTCCATGTGCCGCTCTGGAGCGCCGTGACCGCCTCGGCCATCGTCTGGGCCTGGCTCGCCGTCGGCATCCGCTGCGGGGCGACGACGATGCTGCGCTGCTTGTCCGACTGCAGGTTGAGGGCCAGGCTCAGGGCCAGGAACCGCTGCACGGCGAGCGTCGAGTTCGACGCCTTGGTCAGGTTGCCCTGGAACGCGGTCGACATCCGTGCGTCCGCGACGACCGCCGTCGTGCCGCCGCCGATGGGGCGGGCCGCGGAGGGCGTGTAGGTCAGGCCGCCGGTCTCCACGAGGCTGTCGCTGCGGGCGATCACCTTGTCCGCGCCGGCCGACGTGGCGACCTTGACGATGGACGGGTCGACGGCGCCGTTCACAGGCCAGGCGAAGTCGGTGGACGGCTGTACGTGGAGGACCGAGTCGACCGTGTCGGCGGCGACGTCGGTGGCCTCCTTGAGGTGGTTCAGGGAGCCGGTGACGTTGGTGCCGTTGTGCGCCAGGGAGGCCAGATCGGGGTCGGCGAAGGGCAGGGCGACGACTTCCTTGTCCTGCACAGCGTCCTGGAGCTCGGCCAGCCACTGCGTCGCGACCGTCCGATAGGTGCCCGGCCTGGTGGTGTCGCCCTCGCCCTGGACGCGGTAGCTCTCCGTCATCGCGTCCACGGAGGCCAGCAGGTCGGGGTCGATCACCCAGGTGACGTCGAGTTCCTTGCCCAGCGACACGAGCTGTTGCAGCCGGCCGCCGGGCGAGATCTCCTTGGCGAGGTCGTCGTCACGGAAGACCGGTGTCTGCGACTCGTCCGACCCCGTCTGCGCCGTCATGTGCGAGGTGGACATGAGCGGCCACAGAACGGTCGTCCGGGTCTGGGTGTCGGCCGCGTCGGGCTGCCACGGCAGGAAGGTCCGCTGGATGCCGAGGACTCGGTCCCACGGCTGCGCGGCCGTCTCACCGGACAGGGAGACCGAGAACTGGTAGACCCCGTCCGCGCCCAGATCCAGCTTGTCGACCGGTACGGAGATGCTGAAGCGCTGGGAGACGCCGGGAGTGAGCTTGGCGAACTCCTCCACGTACTTCCCGCCCACCGGGGCCCCGTCGAGGCCGTCCTGGTAGCCGGTGCGGCCGGCGACCGTGTCGATGGCCGAGCGGGTGTTCACGGGCGAACCCAGGCGCAGGTCCACCTGGGCGTCGGTGACCGCCTGCTTGCCCTGGTTGGTCACTGTGCCGGACACGGTGAGGGTGTCGCCGTCACCGGGGACCGTGGGGGTGAGCGAGTCCACAGCGACGGCCACCGTGCCCGAGCCGGAAGCGGCCGGCAAGGAATCCTTTTCGGCGGCGTGTGTGGAGGTGGCGGCAGGCAGCTGGAGCAGGCCGGCCAGCAGAGGTGCCCCGGCGAGCAGCGCTCCGGTGCGCCGCATCCACCGGCGGGCAGGTGAGGGAGTCATCCCCTGGAAGTCTGCCGCCTCGGCCACGCGCTCGCCCGTCCCTCGTCGTCGTCAGTGGTCGTCGGAATGTGCGTCCACGCATGGTAACGATGCGCGCTGAGAGGAAGTGCCGCGGTCTCATCCACAAGATCGGTTCGGACCGTCGGCCCTGTCCAGTATGTGCGCCTATAAAGGGGAGCGGTTTGGTACGTCGCAAGGGCAGGCCTTGTGCGCGTATCCCCGGAGCTGTCCGCACCACCGAATGTGCACGTTTAATGGAGGCGCTCCCGGTCGCCCCGGCCACGTACCCTCTTCTGTTGTGCCGAACGCCAACGAAGACATGCCCAGCGCCCTGAGCCAGGCGCAGCACCGCGCGGTGAGTGAACTGCTGCGGGTTGCCCCTGTCGCCGACGACCTCGCCCGCCGTTTCCAGGAGGCCGGGTTCTCACTCGCCCTGGTCGGCGGGTCGGTCCGGGACGCGCTGCTCGGCCGGCTCGGCAACGACCTGGACTTCACGACCGACGCCCGTCCCGAGGACGTGCTGAAGATCGTGCGGCCGTGGGCGGACGCCGTGTGGGAGGTCGGTATCGCTTTCGGCACGGTCGGGGCGCAGAAGGACGCCCGCGTCGGAGACGCTGATCGATGCTTTCAGATCGAGGTGACCACCTACCGGTCGGAGGCGTACGACCGGACCTCGCGCAAGCCCGAGGTGTCGTACGGCGACTCGATCGAGCAGGACCTCGTCCGTCGGGACTTCACCGTGAACGCGATGGCCGTGGCTCTGCCCGAGAAGGAGTTCATCGACCCGCACGGCGGTCTGGAGGACCTCGCGGAGCGTGTGCTGCGCACGCCGGGCACTCCCGAGGAGTCCTTCTCGGACGACCCGCTGCGCATGATGCGTGCGGCGCGCTTCGCGGCACAGCTCGACTTCGAGGTGGCTCCTGAGGTCGTCACCGCCATGAAGGAGATGTCCGGGCGCATCGAGATCGTCTCGGCGGAGCGGGTGCGGGACGAGCTGAACAAGCTGATCCTCTCCGCCCAGCCGCGCAAGGGTCTGACTCTGCTGGTCGACACGGGGATCGCCGACCATGTGCTGCCCGAGCTGCCGGCTCTGCGTCTGGAGCGCGATGAGCACCACCGCCACAAGGACGTCTACGAGCACTCGCTGATCGTCCTGGAGCAGGCGATGGCACTGGAGGAGAACGGCCCCGACCTGACCCTCCGGCTGTCCGCGCTGCTCCACGACATCGGCAAGCCGCGCACCCGTCGCTTCGAGAAGGACGGCCGGGTCTCGTTCCACCACCACGAGGTGGTCGGCGCAAAGATGACGAAGAAGCGCATGACGGCCCTGAAGTACTCCAACGAGCTGGTGAAGGACGTCTCACGTCTGGTCGAACTCCACCTGCGCTTCCACGGCTACGGCACGGGCGAGTGGACGGACTCGGCGGTTCGCCGTTACGTCCGTGACGCCGGCCCGCTCCTTGACCGCCTCCACAAGCTGACCCGCTCGGACTGCACCACACGCAACAAGCGCAAGGCGACCGCGCTGTCCCGTGCCTACGACGGCCTGGAGGAGCGGATCGCCCAGCTCCAGGAGCAGGAGGAACTGGACTCCATCCGTCCCGACCTCGACGGCAACCAGATCATGGAGATCCTCGGAGTCGGGCCCGGACCGGTCATCGGTCGCGCGTACAAGCACATGCTGGAGCTGCGGCTGGAGAACGGGCCGATGGGGCCCGACGAGGCGGTGGCGGCGCTGAAGGAATGGTGGGCCGAGCAAGGCTGAGGCCGCGAGACGGGGTCATGTTTCACGTGAAACATGACCCCGTGGACGCGAGATGCTAAGAGGGGCGGTGTTTCACGTGAAACACCGCCCCTCCTGGCGTCTGCCTACTTCTTGTACTCCTTCAGGCACAACAGGAACTTGTCGCTCTTGCTGCTCTGTGTGTACGTGTACTCGAAGTCCTTGGCCTCGCTCGCGCACTTGTTGCTGGCCGAGAGCTCGGTGGTGTACGAGCCCTCGATCTTGGCCAGCACCACGTACTGGGCCTCCGAAGAGCCACAGTCGACGACCTCGAGGTCCGGGTTGGTCGAGCTGGTGCTGCCGCGGTGCATGCAGTCGCCGACCGCTGCCGTCTGTGCGTCGTCCTGGCTGGCTATGTAGCCCCCGATGGCCACAGCCACAGCGGCCACGATGATGACGATGTTCTTGATCGTCTTGAAGCTGAGCTTGCGGCGCGGCTGCTGCGGCGGAACCGGCGCATAGGGCGCCGCGCCCTGCTGGGGGAACCCGGGCTGGCCCGGCTGCTGCGGGTAGCCGCCCTGGGGCGGGTACGGTGCCTGGCCCTGCGGCTGGCCGTACGGGTTCTGGCCCTGGGCGAACGGGTTGCCCTGGGGCGGCGGAGTTGTCACTTGGGGGTCCCCCTAGAACATGGGTGCGTGGCGCGAACTAAGCGCGGAAATAAGACGCACGTAAGTTACCGGTCCCCACTGACACCGGAGTGGCCGGGAGTGGCTCTGTGTCATTGATGTGACACAGGCTGGTGCTCAAAGCGGGCCATAGCCACAGCAACTGCCGCGTAGATAACGGCGACCGTGACCACAAGCGGCACCGACCGGCCGTCCGGCGGCAGCATCAGGGCGGCGACGCCTGCCGCACCGACGAAAGAGACGTTGAACAGCACGTCGTAAACGGAGAAGATCCGGCCACGGAAGCCGTCCTCGACCGAGGCCTGCACGATCGTGTCCGTGGCGATCTTCGCTCCCTGTGTCGTCAGGCCCAGCACGAACGCCGCCACCAGCATGGGAGTTGTGGCGAACGGGAGGCCGAGTGCGGGCACAAGGATCGCGGCGGCCCCCGCGCACACGGCGATCCACAGGCCCGCGCCCAGCCGCCCCGCGGCCCAGGGAGTCGCCACCGCCGCCGCGAAGAACCCGGCGGCGGAGATGGCCAACGCCAGCCCCAGCAGCGCGAGTCCGTCATCGGCGTTCGAGGAGAAGGCGTACCGGCAGAGCATCAGCAGTGTGACCAGCAGGGCGCCGTAGCAGAAGCGCATCAGGGTCATCGTGAACAGCGCCCAGACGGCCTCTCTCCGCGGTGGCGCGGAGAGATGGCGTACCCCCGCCGCCAGGTCGCGCACGGTGCCGGAAATCGCCGCCGCGAGGCGCGGCTGGACCAACTCTCGGTCAGGACCCAGCAGTTCCCGGGACATACGTAGTGACGCCAGCCCCGCGCACAGATACAGCGCGGCCCCCAGAAGCACCACGGCCGCGTCGGAGTCCCACGCCACCAGCCGTACGACGAAGGCCAGACCGGCACCCGCGGTCGCCGCGAGCGTCCCGGCGGTCGGGGAGAGGGAGTTGGCGATGACGAGCCGCTCCTGGTCGACCACGCGCGGCAGTGCGGCGGACAGGCCGGACAGGACGAAGCGGTTGACGGCGGTGACGCACAGGGCGGAGACGTAGAAGAGCCAGTCAGGGACCCCGGTGATGATCAGGGCGGCCGTGGCCGAGGCCAGTGCCGTGCGCAGCAGGCTGCCGTACAGCAGGACCTGGCGGCGACGCCAGCGGTCCAGGAGGACGCCGGAGAACGGGCCCACCAGGGAGTACGGCAGGAGCAGCACCGCCATCGCCGAGGCGATCGAGGCGGCCGAGGTCTGCTTCTCCGGGGAGAAGACGACGTACGTGGCGAGCGCGGTCTGGTAGACGCCGTCGGCGCCCTGCGAGAGCAGACGTACGACGAGCAGGCGCCGGAAGTTCCGGAAGCGCAGCAGGACCCGCAGGTCGCGTACGACGGACATGGGGCACAGCCTCACATACGGGGAGGGTCCCCGGGCGGTACAACCCGGGGACCCTCGGCAGCTCTGGCAGGAGCGTTCTAGTGCGGCGCTGAGGAGCCCTTAGCGCTCGACCTCACCCTTGATGAACTTCTCGACGTTCTCGCGGGCCTCGTCGTCGAAGTACTGGACCGGCGGGGACTTCATGAAGTAGCTGGAGGCCGACAGGATCGGGCCGCCGATGCCGCGGTCCTTGGCGATCTTCGCGGCGCGCAGGGCGTCGATGATGACGCCGGCGGAGTTCGGGGAGTCCCAGACCTCGAGCTTGTACTCCAGGTTCAGCGGGACGTCACCGAAGGCGCGGCCCTCGAGGCGGACGTAGGCCCACTTGCGGTCGTCGAGCCACGCCACGTAGTCCGACGGGCCGATGTGGACGTTCTTCTCGCCGAGCTCACGGTCGGGGATCTGCGAGGTGACGGCCTGCGTCTTGGAGATCTTCTTGGACTCCAGGCGGTCACGCTCGAGCATGTTCTTGAAGTCCATGTTGCCGCCGACGTTCAGCTGCATCGTGCGGTCCAGGATGACACCCCGGTCCTCGAACAGCTTCGCCATGACGCGGTGCGTGATGGTGGCGCCGACCTGGGACTTGATGTCGTCGCCGACGATCGGGACGCCCGCCTCGGTGAACTTGTCCGCCCACTCCTTGGTGCCGGCGATGAAGACCGGAAGGGCGTTGACGAAGGCGACACGCGCGTCGATGGCGCACTGGGCGTAGAACTTCGCCGCGTCCTCGGAGCCCACCGGCAGGTAGCAGACGAGGACGTCGACCTGCTTGTCCTTGAGGACCTGGACGACGTCGACCGGGGCCTCGGCGGACTCCTCGATGGTCTCGCGGTAGTACTTGCCGAGGCCGTCGAGGGTGTGGCCGCGCTGGACGGTCACGCCCGTGCGCGGCACGTCGCAGATCTTGATGGTGTTGTTCTCGCTGGCGCCGATGGCGTCCGCGAGGTCGAGGCCGACCTTCTTCGCGTCGACATCGAAGGCGGCGACGAACTCGACGTCACGGACGTGGTAGTCGCCGAACTGCACGTGCATCAGGCCGGGGACCTTGGACGCCGGGTCGGCGTCCTTGTAGTACTCGACTCCCTGAACCAGCGACGCGGCGCAGTTGCCCACGCCGACGACGGCTACGCGAACCGAACCCATTCCGGTTGCTCCCTGTGTGTACGAGTGAGGTCCTGAGTGGATCTCACGTGGCGGTGTCGTCGGGCGTATCCGGCCGGGGGTCGTCCCCCGGCCGGGGCAGGCCGCCCGGCGCTCCAGATGTGGTGTCCCGCGAGTCGGGCTCCCCGGTGGCGGAACCCTTCAGGTCCCGCCCGGCCCGCTCGCTCTCGATGAGCTCGTTCAGCCAGCGCACTTCGCGCTCCACGGACTCCATCCCGTGGCGCTGGAGCTCAAGCGTGTAGTCGTCGAGGCGCTCCCGCGTGCGTGCCAGGGAGGCGCGCATCTTCTCCAGCCGCTCCTCCAGCCGGCTGCGGCGGCCCTCCAGCACGCGCATGCGCACGTCCTGTGGTGTGCGTCCGAAGAAGGCAAATCGGGCAGCGAAGTGCTCGTCCTCGTACGCGTCGGGGCCGGTCTGCGAGAGCAGTTCCTCGAAGTGTTCCTTACCTTCCGCCGTCAACCGGTAGACGATCTTGGCGCGACGCCCCGCGAGTGGTGCGGCGAGGGCGTCCTCGGCGGTGCTCCCCGGTTCCTCGATCAACCAGCCGTTGGCGACCAGCGTCTTGAGGCAGGGATAGAGCGTGCCGTAGCTGAACGCACGGAACACACCCAGCGATGTATTGAGTCGTTTGCGCAGCTCATAGCCGTGCATCGGGGATTCGCGGAGCAGTCCGAGTACGGCGAACTCGAGGATCCCGGAACGTCGGCTCATCCCCTCGCCTCCTCGTCATATCTCGCGCTGATGTATCGACTCGATACATCAAGACGATAGAACGGCCTTCCGGGCGCGACAAGTGGGGGAACGGTGAACGGGATCACATCAACGATTCATGTGGAGCGAGTTGCCTGATTTGGGGTGAAGTTCGGGGCTAGGTGGGCTTTGACGGTGCGTAGTCTGTGCGCCATGCACAGCACTGGGAACCGAGTGATGCCTGAGGGCGTCGTTGTCCTCGGTGCAGTACGGGTGAATGCGGAACCGACCGCATCCGTACTTCGGGGGGACCGGAAAACAGCCGCCGTTGTCAGGCGCGCAGGGGTGCGCCTGCCCGAGGAGTAGTCGTTCGATGAGCGAGCACCGTCGCAAACAGCCGCAGCCGCAGGGAGGCGGACGTGCCGCGGCCCGACGCGGCCAGGCCGGCTCGTCCTCCGGCCGCCGAGCGGCACCGCGAAGCGCCACCGGATCTCCTTCCGACTCGTACGGGTCGGGTCCCAGCGGTTCGGAGGGTGAGGACCGTCCGTACGGCGGACGAGCCGAGGCACGACGCGCTGCCCAGAGAGGCGGAGGCAGCCGCCGCAGAGCGGCCGAACCGGCCCGAGGCGGCCGCCGTGCCGCTCCCGGCGGCCCGGGCGGCCCCGGCCGCGGCAGAGGCCGTTCGGCCCCGCCCGCCAGGAAGCGGTTCATCGACTATCCCCGCGCGGGCAAGTACGGCGCGGCACGCTGGGTGCCGTCGTGGCGGCTCATCACGGGGATCTTCGTCGCTTTCATGGGCGGTCTGGTCACTGCAGCGGGCATCGGGTACGCCATGGTGGGCATCCCGAAGCCTCAGGACACGGCCCTGGCCCAGAACAACGTCTTCTACTGGTCCAACGGCAAGCAGATGGCGTCGACCGGCGGCCAGACGAACCGCCAGCTCGTGAACAACTCGGAGATCCCGCCACAGATGAAGGATGCGGTGGTCTCGGCCGAGAACGCGTCCTTCTACGACGACAAGGGCATCGATCCTGCCGGTATCGCGCGCGCGGTCCTCAACATGGCGAGGGGCGGTGAGACGCAGGGTGGCTCCACCATCACCCAGCAGTTCGTCAAGAACACCTACCTGAGCCAGGAACAGACGCTCACTCGCAAGTTCAAAGAGCTGTTCATCTCCATCAAGGTGAACCAGAAGCTGACCAAGGACGACATCCTCGCCGGCTATCTCAACACCGCCTACTACGGCCGTAACTCCTACGGAATCCAGGCGGCGGCGCAGGCGTACTTCGGTGTGGACGCCAAGGACCTCAGCACGGAGCAGTGCGCCTTCCTCGCCGCTGTGCTGAAGGGCCCGAACTTCTACAACCCCGACGGTGGTGTGGGAGCGAACGCCACGAAGGAGGCAAACACCAAGCGGGCCAAGGAACGCTGGTCGTGGATCCTGGACCGCATGGTCGAGGTCAAGCGGATGACTCCGGCGGAGCGGGCCAAGGTCGGCAAGTTCCCCACGGTGAAGAAGCAGAGCTCGAACCTGTCCGGTCAGTCCGGTTACCTCATCGACATCGCCAAGGAGTACGTCGCCAAGAAGGCGAACCTGTCCCCCGAGGACCTGGAGAAGGGCGGCTACCGGATCTACACGACCTTCGACAAGCAGAAGGTCAACGAGATGGCGGCGGCCGTGGAGAAGACGGAGAAGAGCTTCCTCGACCCCAAGAAGCGGGAGAAGGACAAGTACGTCCAGTTCGGCGGTGCGTCGGTCGACCCCAAGACCGGAGCGATCGTCGCGCTGTACGGCGGCGCGGGCTACAACAAGGGCCACTACTCCAACAATGCCAACACTCTGGGTGTGCCGGTCGGATCGACGTGGAAGCCCATCGTGCTGGCCGCATCGATGAAGTACGGGACGTACGAGACCAACGGCAAGGCGCTCTCGCCGTTGACCAAGTACAACGGCAACGACCTCCTCGAGATCAAGGACCAGAACGGCGACCCGATCATGGGCGATAACGGAAAGCCGTTCCGTCAGAAGAACGAGGGCACCACGGCCTGGGGCGAGGTGACGCTCAAGAAGGCCATGGAGCAGTCGATCAACAGTCCGTTCGCGCAGCTGGGTATCGATGTCGGCCTGTCCAGGACCCAGGAGATGGCCAAGGACTTGGGCATCTCGGAGGCCTTCTTCGACAAGGCCAACATCAGGAACGTGTCCTTCTCGCTCGGTACGTCGACGCCCAGCGCGATTCGGATGGCGGACGCGTACGGTGCCTTCGCCAACGACGGCAAGCACATCGAGCCGTACTCCGTCACCAAGGTGATCCATGAGGGCAAGCAGCTCGACGGGTTCGAGGAACCCGAGGAGCAGGACGCCATGGAGCCGAACGTCGCGAACAACGTGACGGACGTCCTGGAGAACGTCGTCCAGAACGGCACCGGTAAGAAGGTCGCGGACATCGGGTTCCCGGTGGCCGGCAAGACGGGTACCACCGACGAGAACAAGTCGGCGTGGTTCGTCGGCTACACCAGGGAACTGTCCACGGCGGTGACGCTGTTCCGCACGGACCCTGCCAAGGGCAAGCTGCTGTCCATGAACGGCACCGGTGGCGTGTCGTCCATCCACGGTGGTGACATCCCGGCACAGGTCTGGAAGGACTACATGGTCGAGGCCATGAAGAGCTACGGCACGCCGGAGCCCTTCCCCGAGGCCGAGCCCATCGGTGAAGTCATCAACGACACCCCGACGCCGAGCGCGATTCCCACTCCCACGGAGACCGAGGACGAGAGCCCGAGCCCCACGCCGACGCCCTCCGAGTCGCTGACGTCCCCGTCGCCGACACCGACCGCGACCTGCGACGAGTTCGACTGGCAGTGCAACAACGCCAACGGTGGACAGAACGGCGGCTCAGACGGGGGTACGACCTCGTCGCCGACGCCTACCGAGACGGAGACGGACAACTCCGGGGGTAACGGCAACGGCAATGGAGGCATCTTCGGAGGACCGTCAGGCTGATCGGCGGGCTGATTGAAGGCTCAGCCGAAGAGCGAAGGCCGGTGGCCGGCACCCAGGAAATGGGGGTGTCGGCCACCGGCCCTTTTTTCGCTGCCGTAGCCCCTGGGAGCGCCGCCTGTTTCACGTGAAACGTCGGTTTCACGTGAAACAGGCGGCCGCCGCAGGCCCCTCGTCCGCGCCCCGTTCTCAGACTGGTACGGCAGGATGTGCCCCATGCCCAGTGCAGAGACGACGCCCACGAGCGTGCACGAGCCAGATCCGGTGCGGCCGACCGCGGAGGACGAGGTGGCCGCGAACGGGAGTGAGCTGATCGGCGGCCCCATCGGACGGCGTGCCCTGCTCGGGACGTCCTGGTGGACTCCGGTGCGGATCATCGCGCTCGTGGCGATCGGCATGTTCGTCCTCGGCCTGGTCCAGAAGGCGCCCTGCTACAACGGCGGCTGGTTCTTCGGCGCCAGCTCGCAGTACACGCATGCCTGCTACTCGGACATCCCGCACCTCTATCAGGGGCGGGGCTTCGCCGACGGGCTCGTGCCGTACTTCGACAAGCTGCCCGGCGACATGGAGTACCTCGAGTACCCGGTGCTGACCGGCGTGTTCATGGAGGTCGCCTCCTGGCTCACGACGGGGAGCGGCACCATCCAGCACCAGGAGCAGTGGTACTGGATGGTCAACGCCGGGATGCTGATGGCGTGCGCGGCCGTCATTGCCGTCTGTGTGAGCCGCACGCACGCTCGGCGCCCCTGGGACGGGCTGCTGGTCGCCCTGGCGCCCGCCTTCGCGCTGACCGCGACCATTAACTGGGACCTGCTGGCCGTCGCCCTGACGGCCGCGGCGATGCTGATGTGGTCACGCGGCCGCGCCCTCGCCTTCGGCATCCTGCTCGGACTCGCCACGGCCGCGAAGCTCTACCCGGTCTTCCTGCTCGGCCCGCTGCTCGTCCTGTGCTGGCGCGCGGGCAAGTGGCGGGACTTCGGGAAGGCGCTGGGCGGTACCGTCGTCGCCTGGCTGGTGGTGAACCTGCCGGTGATGCTGCTCGCCTGGGACGGATGGTCGCAGTTCTACCGGTTCAGTCAGGAACGGGGCGTCGACTTCGGCTCCTTCTGGTTGATCATGGCCCAGAACTCCACCGATCCGCTCAGCACGGAAACCGTCAACACGCTCGCCACGCTGCTGATGCTGCTGTGCTGTGCCGGCATCGCCGCGCTCACGTTCAGCGCGCCGCGACGTCCGCGGTTCGCACAGCTGGCCTTCCTGATCGTCGCGGCGTTCATCCTCACCAACAAGGTCTACTCGCCGCAGTACGTCCTGTGGCTGGTGCCGCTGGCCGCGCTGGCCCGGCCGAGGTGGCGGGACTTCCTCATCTGGCAGGCGTGCGAGGTGGCCTACTTCCTCGGGATCTGGCTGTACCTCGCGTACACGACCAGCGGGGACGCCCACAAGGGCCTGCCACCCGACGGTTACCACTGGGCCATCGGCGTGCATCTGCTGGGGACGCTGTACCTGTGCGCTGTCGTCGTACGGGACATCCTCATGCCGGACCGCGATCCGGTGCGCCGGGGCGGCGAGGACGACCCTTCGGGCGGCGTCCTCGACAGGGCGGAGGACGTGTTCGTGTTCGGGCCAGCGGCCCATCCGCCCCGGCATGCGGCCCACTTCGACGGGCCGCAAGTGGAGTGGGGCGGTCCGGGCAAGGTGACCGACAGTTCGCTCTGAGCGAACAGGCGAGGTGGCGCAGGCGAAAGGCCGTACGCGGAGAAGTTCCGTGTACGGCCTTTGGCGTTACGGCGTTGCCGAGCGGTGGTCGCTCAGCGGTCGGCGATCCGTCAGCGGTCGACGATCCGGTCGAACTGCGTGGTGGTGTGCCGCAGATGGGCGACCAGTTCGTCACCGACCTTGGGCTCGGGGGCGTCGGCGGGGACGAACAGGATGGAGACCTGCATGTGCGGCGGCTCCGCGAACCAGCGCTGCTTGCCGCCCCACACGAAGGGAGAAAGGTTCCGGTTGACCGTGGCGAGGCCGGCCCGGGCAACGCCCTTGGCGCGCGGCATGACGCCGTGCAGGGCCTTGGGGGCCTCCAGGCCCACCCCGTGCGACGTACCGCCCGCCACGACCACCAGGAAGCCGTCGGAGGCCGTCTTCTGCTGCCGGTAGCCGAAGCGGTCGCCCTTGGAGACGCGTGTGACGTCCAGGACCGCGCCGCGGTACTCGGTGGCCTCGTGGTCGCCCAGCCACAGCCGGGTGCCGATGCGGGCCCGGAAGCGGGTCTGCGGGAACTGCTGCTGCAGACGGGCGAGTTCCTCGGCCTTGAGGTGGCTGACGAACATCGTGTGCAGCGGCAGCCGGGCCGCACGCAGGCGGTCCATCCAGCCGATGACCTCCTCGACGGCGTCCGAGCCGTCGGTGCGGTCCAGCGGCAGGTGGATGGCGAAGCCCTCGAGCCGGACGTTCTCTATGGCGGCGTGCAGCTGCGGCAGATCGTGCTCGCTCACGCCGTGCCGCTTCATCGAGGACATCACCTCGATGACGACACGGGCGCCCACGAGGCCGTACACGCCGTCCACCGACGACACCGAGCGGATGACCCGGTCGGGCAGCGGTACCGGCTCCTCGCCGCGCCGGTACGGCGTCAGCACCAGCAGGTCACCACCGAACCAGTCCTTGATGCGCGCGGCCTCGTACGTCGTGCCGACGGCGAGGACGTCGGAACCCAGGCGCGTGGCCTCTTCCGCCAGCCGCTCGTGCCCGAACCCGTAGCCGTTGCCCTTGCAGACCGGGACGAGTCCTGGGAACTGCTCCTGCACGTGCTTGTGGTGCGCCCGCCAGCGCGCGGTGTCGACGTAGAGCGTGAGCGCCATGGCCGGACCTGGAACCTTTCTCGTGGCTGCGGTGTATCAGAGGTATGGAAGCTATCGACGGTGCAGCAGTTGACGGTATCGAAGCAGAGACCGCGAGGTCAGCGACGCGACATGTAGATGTCGAGCGCCTTGTGGAGCAGCTTGTTCAGCGGGAAGTCCCACTCACCGAGGTACTCGGCTGCCTGGCCGCCCGTGCCCACCTTGAACTGGATCAGGCCGAAGAGGTGGTCGGTCTCGTCCAGCGAGTCGGAGATGCCGCGCAGGTCGTAGACGGTCGCGCCGAGCGCGTAGGCGTCGCGCAGCATCCGCCACTGCATCGCGTTCGAGGGCCGGACCTCACGGCCGATGTTGTCGGAGGCGCCGTAGGAGTACCAGACGTGCCCGCCGACGATCAGCATGGTCGCCGCCGACAGGTTCACCCCGTTGTGGCGGGCGAAGTACAGCCGCATGCGGTTGGGGTCCTCGGTGTTGAGGGCCGTCCACATGCGCTGGAAGTACGACAGCGGACGCGGCCGGAAGTGGTCGCGCACGGCCGTGATCTCGTACAGCCGCTGCCATTCCTCGAGGTCCTGGTAGCCGCCCTGGACGACCTCGACGCCGGCCTTCTCGGCCTTCTTGATGTTGCGTCGCCACAGCTGGTTGAAGTTCTTGTGGACCTCTTCCAAGGACCGGTTGGCCAGCGGCACCTGGTAGACGTAGCGCGGCTGGACGTCGCCGAAGCCGGCCCCGCCGTCCTCGCCCTGCTGCCAGCCCATACGGCGCAGCTTGTCGGCGACCTCGAAGGCGCGCGGCTCGATGAAGTCGGCCTCGATGTCGCGCAGTCGCTTCACGTCCGGGTTCTGGATGCCCGCCTTGATGGAGCCCGCCTCCCAGCGCCGGATGATCACCGGCGGGCCCATCTTCACGGAGAAGGCGCCCTGGTGCTTCAGATGCGCGAGCATCGGTTCCAGCCAGTCGGTCAGATTCGGCGCGAACCAGTTGATGACCGGGCCCTCGGGCAGATAGGCGAGATAGCGCTTGATCTTGGGCAGCTGCCGGTAGAGGACGAGGCCGGCGCCGACGAGTTCACCGCTCTTGTCGAACCAGCCGAGGCTCTCCGAGCGCCACTCCGCCTTGACGTCAGCCCAGGCCGGGACCTGCATGTGGCTCGCCGACGGCAGGCTCTGGATGTATGCCAGATGCTGCTCGCGACTGATCGTCCTCAGGGTCAGGCTCATTCGGGGCGCTCCTCGGGCTGGTGTGTCCCCATGGGTACAGGGGCTCCGGCTCTCGCGCCGAAGCCTACTGCGCCTTGCGAGCGCCCCGACTGGGCGTACGGAAGCTTCGCCCCGGCTTCCGGGCCGCCGAGGCGTTCGAGGGTGTTCTATGCGGTGTTCTACCGGTGTTCGGGGAGCGGTGTCCCTGGCCGGAGCGAGGAGGTCGATGCCACCGGCGTCAGAAGCCGCCGAAGAGCCCGCCGTGCGCCATGCCGAGGAAGAAGCCGACTCCGGAGGCGCCGAGACCCACGATCAGGCCGAAGCGCTCCCGGGTCGTCTCAGAGATCCACTGGCCGTACGCACCCGTGAGGATGCCCACCAGACCGGTCCAGGAGCTGAGCAGGTGCAAGAAGTGGAACTGGGCCGTGATGAACGACGTGATGCCGAGCACCAGAGTCACCACGAGCAGGGTGTCCTGGATGGGATGGGGCTTTCCGTCCGTGGCGAAGAGGCCTCCGACGGTGTTGGGTCGCATTGCCTGTGCCATAGGGCACCTCCTGCGGAAGGCGGCGCATCGTAGCGCCATACACACCCGATGTGTACAGATTGTGGGCGACGGCGGCCGGATTTCAACCGGAAGCCGGTGTGCGGGTACTGTGTAGCGTCTGCAGCGGTGTCTGCCCGGGCCAGCTCGGCGGAACCGTGAGGTCACCCCCGATTGTCAGTGGCGGCCGATACCGTTGCGTACGCATCACAACCCTCCTGCCACGGAACGACCGTGGCCGCTGAGTCCAAAGGAGGTGGGTTCCACATGCGTCACTACGAGGTGATGGTCATCCTCGACCCCGATCTGGAGGAGCGCGCTGTCGCCCCCCTGATCGAGAACTTCCTCTCCGTCGTCCGTGAGGGCAACGGGAAGGTCGAGAAGGTCGACACCTGGGGCCGTCGTCGTCTCTCGTACGAGATCAAGAAGAAGCCTGAGGGCATCTACTCGGTCATCGACCTGCAGGCCGAGCCTGCGGTCGTCAAGGAGCTCGACCGCCAGATGAACCTGAACGAGTCGGTCCTCCGGACCAAGGTCCTCCGCCCCGAGACCCACTGAGCTCTCCCGCTCAGCTGAACTCGGGATTCGAGTAGCAGCAACCAAGCAGCCAGAGCAGCAAACCCGCCGAGAGGTTCCCCCATGGCAGGCGAGACCGTCATCACGGTCGTCGGCAATCTTGTCGACGACCCCGAGCTGCGCTTCACCCCGTCCGGTGCGGCGGTCGCGAAGTTCCGTGTCGCGTCCACCCCCCGCACCTTCGACCGCCAGACGAACGAGTGGAAGGACGGCGAGAGCCTGTTCCTGACCTGCTCGGTCTGGCGTCAGGCGGCGGAGAACGTCGCCGAGTCGCTCCAGCGAGGCATGCGCGTCATCGTGCAGGGCCGGCTGAAGCAGCGGTCCTACGAGGACCGTGAGGGCGTCAAGCGCACGGTCTACGAGCTGGACGTCGAGGAAGTCGGCGCCAGCCTGCGGAACGCCACGGCGAAGGTCACCAAGACCTCCGGTGGCGCCCGCGGTGGCCAGGGCGGTTACGGCGGTGGTGGCGGCCAGGGTGGCGGCGGCTGGGGCGGTGGCCCCGGCGGCGGCCAGGGCGGCGGCGGTGCTCCCGCCGACGACCCGTGGGCGACCGGCGCTCCCGCCGGTGGCCAGCAGGGCGGCGGCGGTGGCGGCGGCTGGGGTGGAAACTCCGGCGGCGGCCAGGGCGGCGGCTACTCGGACGAGCCCCCCTTCTAGGCCTTCGGGCCAGGCCTCAGGGCCGGTCCGGGTCAAAGGGCGGGTCGTACCCACACTTCTTGATCACACAGGAGAAACACCATGGCGAAGCCGCCTGTGCGCAAGCCGAAGAAGAAGGTCTGCGCTTTCTGCAAGGACAAGGTCACGTACGTGGACTACAAGGACACGAACATGCTGCGGAAGTTCATTTCCGACCGCGGCAAGATCCGTGCCCGCCGCGTGACCGGCAACTGCACGCAGCACCAGCGTGACGTCGCCACGGCCGTCAAGAACAGCCGTGAGATGGCGCTGCTGCCCTACACGTCCACCGCGCGCTAAGGGAAGGGTGACCGACTAATGAAGATCATCCTCACCCACGAGGTCTCCGGCCTCGGTGCCGCCGGCGACGTCGTCGACGTCAAGGACGGTTACGCTCGCAACTACCTGATCCCGCGGAAGTTCGCTATCCGCTGGACCAAGGGTGGCGAGAAGGACGTCGAGCAGATCCGTCGTGCTCGCAAGATCCACGAGATTCAGACCATCGAGCAGGCCAACCAGGTCAAGGGCCAGCTCGAGGCGGTCAAGGTCCGTCTGGCCGTCCGCTCCGGCGACGCCGGTCGTCTCTTCGGTTCCGTCACCCCGGCCGACATCGCTTCCGCGATCAAGGCCGCCGGTGGTCCCGAGGTCGACAAGCGCCGCATCGAGCTCGGTGCGCCCATCAAGACCCTGGGCGCCCACGAGACGTCCGTGCGTCTGCACCCCGAGGTTGCCGCCAAGGTCAACATCGAGGTCATCGCGGCCTGATCGCTGCGCTCGGCTTGAACAGTTGAATGAAGGGGCTGTACCTCCTGAGGTACAGCCCCTTTGTGCGGCAGACGGACGGGCGGCTCGTACAGGGATGACAGACCTTCGCGGGCCGCGTCCGTTTCACGTGAAACCGTGTCGTCGTGAAACCGCATGTTTCACGTGAAACAGTCAGCGCGTCGCGCCGGTGACGATCCAGCGCCCCGAGCGAGCGCGTAGCCATAGCGTCAGCATGCGCACCGTCATCATCAGTGTCATGGCCGCCCAGATCGCCGTGAGGCCGCCGCCTACGACGGGGACGAGTAGCGCGACCGGAGTGAACACCGCCAGCGTGACCACCATGGCCCAGGCTAGGTAGGGACCGTCCCCCGCTCCCATCAGGACGCCGTCCAGGACGAAGACGACGCCGCAGATCGGCTGGGAGAGCGCCACCACCAGGAGCGCAGGTAGGGCAGCGTCCTTGACCACCGAGTCGCTTGTGAACAGAGGCAGGAAGAGCGGCCGGGAGATCACCACGAGCAGGCCGAGTACGACGCCGGCTGCGATGCCCCACTCCACCATGCGGCGGCAGGCGGCTCGGGCGCCCTCGGCGTCTCCGGCCCCGAGATACCTGCCGATGATGGCCTGGCCGGCGATGGCGATGGCGTCCAGTGCGAAGGCGAGCAGGCTCCACAGGGAAAGGATGATCTGGTGTGCCGCGACGTCCGCGTCCCCGAGACGGGCTGCGACGGCCGTCGCGATCATCAGGATCGCCCTCAGCGAGAGCGTGCGGACCAGCAGGGGAACTCCGGCCTGTGCGGAGGCTCTGATGCCGACTGCGTCGGGCCGCAGGGAGGCACCGTGCTTGCGGGCTCCTCGCACCACGACGACGAGATAGATCGCGGCCATGCCGCACTGCGCGATGACCGTGCCCCAGGCGGAGCCTGCGATGCCGAGGTTGGCGCCGTAGACGAGCCCCACGTTGAGGACGGCGTTGGCAACGAAGCCCGCCACAGCGACATAGAGCGGTGTTCTGGTGTCCTGGAGACCGCGCAGGACGCCGGTGGCGGCGAGTACGACGAGCATGGCTGGTATGCCGAGTGCCGAGATCCGTAGATAGGTGACCGCGTAGGGGGCCGCTGTGTCCGAGGCGCCGAAGAGTTCCACGAGGAACGGTGCCGTGGGCAGAACGACCGCGACGACGAGGGCACCGAGGAGGAGGGCCAGCCAGATACCGTCCATGCCCTGGCGGATGGCGGCCTGGAGGTCGCCGGCGCCGACGCGTCGTGCGACGGCCGCTGTGGTGGCGTAGGCGAGGAAGACGAAGACGCTGACGGCTGTCATGAGAAGGGCTGAGGCGACCCCGAGTCCGGCGAGCTGTGCTGTGCCGAGATGGCCGACGATCGCGCTGTCGGCCATGACGAACAGGGGCTCGGCGACGAGTGCGCCGAAGGCCGGAACGGCCAGGGCGACGATCTCTCGGTCGTGCTGTCGCCGGGCGGCCTTGGGAGTCGCGGGAGCCTGTGTCATGACCACCAATCTAATCGTCCACAGGTAAGAGATGCAATGGAATAGTGACCCTTACTCGCTCACTTGTGGTGTGTGCTTGCGCGCACCGTTCGAAGAGATCTTGGTCCGACTGGGGAAGTTTTTCTTCTGCACAGCCGGTGGACGGTAAACGGCCAGTTCAGAGCCTGTGTGTGGGAATCTTTGAAGGCTTGTTCACAGGGCTGTCCACCGTGTCGTGCACAGGTTTTGCGGAGTTCTCCACAGCATCCGGGCCGTCGTCCACATGGCCTGTGGATAACCAGATTGGCTGACGGTGCCGACAGGCCTACCGTGGTCCGGCGCCCACTCCGTCCGTCGGCAGGGAAACCCTCACAAAACCGACGTGCCAGAACCGGAGTTGGGCCTCTCATTTGTCAGTGGTGTGCCGTAGAACTGAGGGGCACGGCGAGGTCCGCTCGGCGGACGGGAGGAGGTGGCTCGGTGAGTATTTCCGAGCCCTTGGACGACCCCTGGGCCGACAGCGGTCCCAGTGATCGTCTGCCCGCCTCCCGCCGACGTGGCGACGGTGGCCGTGGACGCGACGAGCAGCATGATCGCGGCCGGGACAACGGTCAGTGGGACGGTGGCGGTTCGGCCTTCGAGCGGGTGCCGCCTCAGGATCTCGACGCCGAGCAGTCCGTCCTCGGCGGCATGCTGCTGTCCAAGGACGCCATCGCCGATGTCGTCGAGGTCATCAAGGGCCACGACTTCTACAAGCCCGCGCACGAGACGATCTTCCAGGCGATCCTCGACGTCTATGCCAAGGGCGAGCCGGCCGACCCCATCACCATCGCCGCCGAGCTCACCAAGCGCGGCGAGATCAACAAGGTCGGCGGCGCCTCCTATCTCCACACGCTCGTCCAGACGGTGCCGACGGCGGCGAACGCCGAGTACTACGCGGAGATCGTCCATGAGCGGGCCGTCCTGCGCCGCCTCGTCGAGGCCGGCACCCGCATCACACAGATGGGATACGCGGCCGACGACGACGTCGACGAGATCGTCAACCGCGCCCAGGCCGAGATCTACGCGGTCACCGAGCAGCGCACCAGCGAGGACTATCTGCCGCTCGGCGACATCATGGAGGGCGCACTCGACGAGATCGAGGCGATCGGCTCCCGCACCGGCGAGATGACCGGTGTGCCCACCGGGTTCACGGACCTCGACTCGCTCACCAACGGACTGCACCCGGGCCAGATGATCGTCATCGCGGCCCGTCCCGCCATGGGTAAGTCCACGCTCGCACTGGACTTCGCCCGGGCGGCGTCCATCAAGCACAACCTGGCGAGCGTCATCTTCTCCCTGGAAATGGGGCGCAACGAGATCGCGATGCGTCTGCTGTCGGCCGAGGCGCGCGTGGCCCTGCACCACATGCGCTCCGGCACGATGACGGACGAGGACTGGACCCGCCTGGCGCGCCGGATGCCCGAGGTGTCGGCGGCGCCGCTCTACATCGACGACTCCCCGAACCTGTCGATGATGGAGATCCGGGCGAAGTGCCGTCGGCTGAAACAGCGCAACGACATCAAGCTCGTGATCATCGACTATCTGCAGCTGATGCAGTCCGGTGGGTCGAAGCGCTCCGAGAGCCGTCAGCAGGAGGTCTCGGACATGTCCCGTAACCTCAAGCTTCTGGCCAAGGAGCTGGAGGTCCCGGTGATCGCGCTCTCGCAGCTCAACCGTGGACCCGAGCAGCGTACGGACAAGAAGCCGATGGTGTCCGACCTGCGTGAGTCCGGCTCCATCGAGCAGGACGCCGACATGGTGATCCTGCTGCACCGTGAGGACGCCTACGAGAAGGAGTCGCCGCGCGCGGGGGAGGCGGACATCATCGTGGGCAAGCACCGTAACGGCCCCACAGCGACGATCACGGTCGCCTTCCAGGGGCATTACTCGCGCTTCGTCGACATGGCGCAGACCTAATCAACCCCCCGCGGGGGATTTGCGCTCGACTGTCGGCCGCCCACCGGGATGGACTGGGGGCATGACGACATCTCAGGAAGAGCTGCTCCCCAGCACGCGCAGGGCGCTTCTGCACCGCATCGCCGTGGCCCAGGCCGAAGGCCGTGCACCCTCGCTGGTCGCCGCGGTGGTGCGGGACGGCAGGGTTGTGTGGCATGGCTCGCGTACCTCGGTGGAGGGGCATGGGCCGGATGAGACCGTGCAGTACCGCATCGGCTCGATCACCAAGACCTTCACTGCCGTTCTCGTCCTGCGACTGCGCGACGGGGGCCTGCTCGACCTCGGTGATCCGCTGGAGAAGCATCTGCCGGGCACGGGTGCGGGGGAGGCCACCATCGCCGAACTGCTCGCGCACACCACCGGGTTGGCGGCCGAGTCGCCGGGTCCCTGGTGGGAGCGGACGCCAGGATCGCTACGGCCCGAGTTGTCCGACGTGCTGGGAGAGCAGCCCTTCCTGCATCCCTCGGGACGCCGGTTCCACTACTCGAACCCCGGTTACACGTTGCTGGGCGCACTGGTCGAGAGGCTGAGGGGCGCGGCCTGGGAGGACGTACTCCGGCGAGAAGTGCTCGAACCGCTGGACCTGAACCGCACGAGTACGCGCCCGCAGGCGCCGCACGCGGGTGGCTGGGCCGTGCATCCCTGGGCCGATGCGATGCTTCCCGAGCCCAGCGAGGACCTGGGCCGGATGGCGCCGGCCGGTCAACTGTGGTCGACGACCGCGGATCTGGCGCGGTTCGCCGTCTTTCTGGCCCGGGGTGACGACCGTGTGCTCAGCGCCGGGTCGGTACGGGAGATGCGGACGCCGGCAGCGCCGCCCGAGGCCTCCGACGTGGCGGACGGAGCGGCCTACGGGCTCGGTATGCAGATCCAGCACAGGGACGGGCGGCTCCTTGTGGGGCACGGTGGATCGCTGCCGGGCTTTCTGGCGAGCTTGATGATCAGCGTGGAGGACGACGTGGCCGCCGTGGTGCTGGCCAACTGCACTTCCGGACCGTCGGTCTCCCTCGTCGCGGCCGACCTCGTCCGGATCGTCGCGGAGGCCGAGCCGCGGATCCCCGAGCCCTGGCGACCGATGCATGAAGTCGACGCGGCGCAACTGGAGTTGGCCGGGCAGTGGTACTGGGGGACCCACGCCGTCGCCCTGCGGCTGACCGCCGACGGACTGGCCTCGCTGGAGCCGCTGTCCGGCAAAGGGCGCCGCTCACGGTTCCGGCCCAACGGTGACGGCACATGGACAGGCCTGGAGGGCTACTACGCCGGGGAGCTCCTGAAGGCCGTACGGCGCCCGGACGGCACCGTGGACCATCTGGACCTCGGGTCGTTCGTCTTCACGCGTCAGCCGTACGACGAGGGGGCTGCAGTGCCGGGCGGAGTGGACCCGGAGGGGTGGCGGGGGAGCAGTTCGTTCTGACGGCTCAGCGATGCGCTGTTTCACGTGAAACGGCGCATCGCGGTGTCACAGCTGGAGCTTGAATCCCACATGTGAGGCCGTGAAGCCGAGACGCTCATAGAAGCGGTGGGCGTCGGGACGGGCGTTGTCCGAGGTCAGCTGCACCAACTGGCAGTTCTGGCGCCGGGATTCAGCGACCGCCCACTCCATGAGCTCGGTCCCCAGACCGTTGCCGCGCTCATCGGCATGGACGCGTACGCCTTCGATGAGGGAACGGGTCGCGCCTTTGCGGGACAGCCCGGGAATGACCGTGAGCTGGAGCGTGCCGACGACACGACCCTCGCGGACAGCGACGATCACGTGCTGGTTCGGGTCGCTGCTGAGCCGCTCCAGTGCGGTGAGGTAGGGCGTCAGGTCGTCCGGCGACTCGCGTTGGGCGCCCAGGGGATCGTCCGCGAGCATTTCGACGATCGCGGGGACGTCGGCGGCGACAGCGGCGCGTATCTCCAGAGCTCCCATGACCACACCCTATGCGGGCACCGGAAGGGACTCCACGACGCGGACCAGGGGGGCGAGTTCGGGGTTCTGCGCGGCCTGGTCGAGGGCTTCGCGCAGGGCTTTGTCGTTGGTCGGGCGGGCCTCTTGCAGAAGACGGAGGCCTGCTTCGGTGACGTTGGTGTAGATGCCGCGGCGGTCGGTGGGGCAGAGGTAGCGGGAGAGCAGGCCGCGGTCTTCGAGGCGGGTGACGAGCCGGGTGGTGGCGCTCTGGCTGAGGACGACGGCGTCGGCGACCTGCTTCATCTGCAGATGGCCGCCGTCCCCGTCGTGCTGGCGGCTGAGCACGTCGAGCAGGGAGTACTCACGCACGCTCAGGTCATGCCCGCCCTGAAGGGCGCGCTCGATGTGCGCCTCGATCCTCCCGTGCAGCAGGGAGAGCGCGCACCAGCCCTGGGTGAGGGCGGTGAGCGCGGGGTCCGTCGCTGTCATGGCGTATTCCTCCGTCCCGGAGCGGCTGAAGCCAGAGTAGAGCAAGGTCGCAATAGCCTGCGCTTGCAAATAGAACGCGTCTGCAAGTATTGTCTCCGATCGTAAAGCGCTCCTGCAATCTTCTGGGAAGGTGTACCCCTTCATGCCTCTCGCGCTTCTGGCCCTCGCGATCGGGGCCTTCGGAATCGGAACGACCGAGTTCGTGATCATGGGCTTGCTGCCCGAGGTCGCGGGCGACTTCGGGGTCTCCATACCCACCGCCGGCTTTCTGGTGACCGGCTACGCGCTCGGCGTGGTCCTCGGCGCTCCCCTGATGACCGTGCTCGGCACCAAGGTCTCCCGCAAGCGGATGCTGATGCTGCTGATGGGACTCTTCATCGTCGGCAACCTGCTGTCCGCTCTCGCCCCCGCCTTCACCGTCATGCTGATCGGCCGCGTGGTCGCCTCGCTCGCCCACGGTGCCTTCTTCGGCATCGGCTCCGTCGTCGCGGCCGATCTGGTCGCCCCGGACAAGAAGGCCGGAGCCATCGCGATGATGTTCACCGGTCTGACCGTCGCCAACGTCGTCGGCGTCCCGCTGGGGACGTTCGTCGGACAGGCCGCCGGCTGGCGGATCACCTTCGGCATCGTCGCCGCCCTCGGGCTCGTCGGCCTCGCCGGAATCGCCAAGCTGGTCCCCGACATGCCCAAGCAGCAGGGCGTGCGCCTGCGCCACGAGCTTGCCGCGTTCAAGAACGCCCAGGTCCTGCTCGCCATGGCGATGACGGTCCTCGGCTTCGGCGGCGTCTTCGCGGCCATCACCTACATCGCGCCGATGATGACCCATGTCGCAGGCTTCGCCGACGGATCCGTCACCTGGCTGCTGGTCCTGTTCGGACTCGGCATGGTCGGCGGCAACCTCGTCGGCGGCAAGTACGCCGACCGCGCGCTGATGCCCCTGCTCTACGTCTCCCTGGGCGCCCTCGCCGTCGTGCTCGCGCTCTTCACGCTCACGGCCCACAACAAGGTCCTCGCGGCCGTCACCATCGCCCTGATCGGCGCCCTGGGCTTCGCCACCGTTCCCCCGCTGCAGAAGCGGGTCCTCGACCAGGCACACGGCGCGCCGACCCTCGCCTCCGCGGTGAACATCGGCGCCTTCAACCTGGGCAACGCGCTCTCCGCGTGGCTCGGCGGCATCGTCATCGCCGCGGGGTTCGGCTACACGTCCCCCAACTGGGTGGGCGCCGCCCTCGCCACGGGCGCGCTGCTGCTCGCCTTCCTCTCGGCCGCCCTGGAGCGCCGCGCCGGAGAGTCCACCGGCACCGTCGTCACGGGTGCCGCGCCCGTCGAGCAGCGGGCCGTCGTCCACCACTGAGCCGACCCGAGTGCGGGGTCAGGACTCAGGGCCGCCCCGCACTTCCGGTCCCGTGACAGTCCACCTCAGCACCACCACACCGCAAGGAGAACTCCTGTGAGCACCACCCTCGCCGTCGCGCCCTTGACCACCCGGGACGCCGACGTACTCGTCGAGGCCGCCCACCGGGCCGCCGAGGCCGCCGGGGTGACGGTCAGCGTCACGATCCTGGACGCCGGAGGCCAGCTGCTCGCCTTCCGGCGGGACGACCGAGCCGTGCTGATCTCGGGTGAGACCAGCACCCGCAAGGCCTATACGGCACTCCAGCTCGACGCCCCCACCGCCGATCTCGTCGACGCCGTACAGCCCGGTGGGCTCTTCCACACCCTGCCCACCGCGCTTGACCGACCGCTGCTCTTCATCGCGGGCGGTGTGCCGATCCATCGGGACGGCAGGCTGATCGGCGCGATCGGAGTGGGCGGCGGAGCGCCCGACCAGGACCACGGGTTCGCGACCACCGCGATCGAGGCACTCGCCTGACGACACCCCTCCGGGTCGCCCCGCCGCGTCCCTCCCTATCGCCCCACCGCACCACTGCATCAATGACGAAACGCCGGCCCCGACGGGGGACCGGCGTTTCCCATGAGCGCTTTCGTCCGCAGCCGAGGAGCTCAGCCGGCCGAGGAGCTCAGCCAGCGGCGACCGTCAGCGGAGCGAACCGCCGCGACCAGTCGCCGGGCAGTTCCGAGAGGCCGGACGTCATGACCGAGTTGAAGGTGACGGAGGCCAAGCCGTGCTCCTTCGCCCAGGTCAGCAGCTCCTCTTGGCGTACGTCGATATCGGTGCGCAGCGGTCGGTCGGTATAGGCGGCGAGGGAGGCGATGAGCGCCTTCGCGGTCTTTGTGTCACGAGCGATCAGTGGGCCCACGACCTGCGTGGCCATGTTGGGCCAGGCACCCGCGTAACCGATGATCCGGCCGTTCTCCTCGGCCACCCGCAGCTGGTCCAGAAAAGCCGGCAGCCGCGTGATGATGTGCGTGCGATCGGCGCCGAACACCTCCTCGTCAAGCCGGAGGATCGCGCTGAGATCCTCGGCGGTGGCCGCACGCGTGGCTACCGCCGGCTCCGAGGTACCGGGCCTGAATGTCCCCAGCAGCATCTCCGCCCGGCCGGTCGCCTTGAAGCCGAGTTCCTCGTAGAGCGGTCGTCCGTACGGCGTCGCGTGCAGCGTCAGCGGTGTCGCACCCATCGCGGAGATGACGTGCTGCATCAACCGGCGTCCGATGCCCTGGCGGGCGTGACGCTCGGCGACCAGCACCATGCCGATGGCCGCCAGGTCGGGGCGGTCCCGCGGTCCGTACTCCGTGACGACACAGGCGCTGACGAGTCCGCCGGCGGGGTCATCGATCCCGTAACCCTTCCCGGCTGTCAGCAGAAAGCCCCACTTGTGTTCCTCACGGGGCCAGCCCCGATCCTCGGACAAGTCGGCGCAGGCGGTGAGGTCGCGAGGCGTCAGACGGCGGATGGGCAGAGCGGCGAGGGAAGGAGTCGGCACGCAGGTCAGGCTGTCTGACGACCGCACCGGTCGTCCAGCCGTTTCCGGGGAGACGTACGAGCTTTTGGCCATGTCATGGTCCAGGGCGTCGCGCGCCGACGGCTGCCGGGTGTTTCACGTGAAACATGGACGAACGCGGGGCGTCCATCACGGCAACTCGGGCTGGAAACGGGGACCGTCGCGTTCGGGCGCAGGAAACCGGCTCGTACATGGGGATGGCTCTGCGGGAAGCCTGTGAATTGATGTACGGCCGCCGGTAATTGAAGGAAATGCGCCGCGTTCGCCCCTCGCCTCATTCGTGAGGAAGGAAGGGGGGACTTGTGATCGGGGCGGCTGCCGGTATGGTCGACTCCGGTTCGTGTCCGAGCTGTGATCGAGGCGCGCAGCGGCGACCGAGCGCAAGGCAATGCAGCCTAATGGGACGGAGAGATCGAAGACCCGCATTCTCGGTTATGCGGCCGAGCGTCCACACGCGATGGGATGCTGCGGTGAGAGTACTGCGGCCAATGTCACACTCTCGCCCTACTTGTCCGTACGGGGTGTGAATACGGGTTCAATGTCGCCGCATTGGTTGTGGCAACGAACGGGGAATGCAAGCCGTCGCGGGGGAAGCAGGCACCTTCCGATCAAGGAAGTGCGCAGACCGACCGAAAGATGTTCGAGGCGAGGCACACCATGGACGCTCCGACCACCACGTCGGCCGACAACGGCACTTCCGGCGGCGGGGGCGGCTGGTTCACGCCGCGCAAGCAGCCGACGACGACTCCGGGCAGCGAGCAGGAGACGGCCGAGGGCAGCCGCTTGGCGGCGATGCGCCCGGTGGGCAGGACGGCGGCAGCCAACGACCCGGAGCCGCCGCCTCAGGACGGCACACAGCCCACCATGCCGGCCACCCCAGCAGAAGCCACAGCCCCCGACCCCGGCTCCGTGCCCGCCACGCCGGTGCCGAGTCGGCGCCAGGCCCCTGAGCCGGAGACACCGGCAGCGATATCGCCCCCCGACACACCCGTCCCCAGCCCCATAC
>NZ_JAKEIP010000014.1 GCF_021474425.1 Streptomyces muensis
GGGGTGGGGCAGTGAGGGGCGGGTGGGCGGAGTGTTCGTGACGGTGACGGTGAAGGCGGCGCCGTCGTCGTCCTGCCCGAGCCGCACGGTGGCGGAGGCGCCGGGTGCGTGTTTGCGGACGTTGGTGAGGGCTTCCTGGACGGTGCGATAGACGGCGCGCTGTGCGGTGGTGCTGACGTCGGACGGGAGTTCGCCGGTCAGCCGGGTGTCGATGCCACTGCTGGTGACGAGCTTGTGCAGGTCGGCGAGGGTGGGCTGCGGGGTGAGCTCGCTGGCCCGGCCGCCGGAGGCGCGGAGCAGGGTGACCATGTGGCGCAGCTCGTCGAGGGTGTCGACGCTCAGGGAGCGGATGGTGCGGGCGCCCTCCTTGAAGTCCGGGTCCTTCGCCGCGACTTGGAGGGCGCCCGCCTGTACGGCGATCAGACTGACCTGGTGGGAGACGACGTCGTGCATCTCGCGGGCGAGCTGGGCGCGTTCGCGGGCGAGGACGGCCTGGGAGTGCAACAGGCGTTCGTGTTCGCGGGCCTCCTCGATCTCGGCGAGGCGGCGGGCCAGGTCCCGGCGGGCCTGGACGAGCTGGCCCAGCAGGACGGGGGCGCCGGCGGCGGCGAGTGTGTAGAAGAAGTAGACCAGGGTCCAGGTGCGTTCGTGCGAGGCGAGGCCGCTCAGCGGCCAGGGCGCGGCGGCGGCGACGGCGAACAGCACCGCGCATGCCACGAGCAGGCGGCGGTCGCGGGAGCGTTCGGCCAGCGTGAACAGGGCGGCGAACGGCGCGAAGACGATGTCCAGCATGAGGCTGGCGGGGAGGGTGAGCAAGAACACCACGAGCGGCAAGCGCCGGCGCAAGGCGAGGGCGGCGCAGGCGAGCGCGGCCACGGCCTGTTCGCGAGGGCCGGTGTCCCCCAGGCTGAACAGGACGTCCACGACGGCGACCGCGACGACCACGGCGTCGACGACCGGATCGGGGATCCGTGTCCACCATGCCCCGGGCGTGGTCATCGCCCGGACTCCGAGCGCCGCCGTCCGTCGCCGAGCAGTCCGGCCCGCTGTGCGAGCAGGGCCGCCTGGACCCGGCTGCCGACGCGCAGTTTGGTCAGGATCGCGCTGACGTGGTCCTTGACGGTGCCCGCGCTGAGGTGGATCCGCGTACCGATCTCGGCGTTGGTGAGCCCCTCCGCGATCAGTACGAGGACCTCGCGCTCGCGTTCGGTGAGCCGGCCGACCCGGGCGGCGTCCTCGTCGTCGACGGTCGCCGCGCCGGGGTGACTCTGCCAGACGGCGCGGGACGCCTTCGGCGACATCACCACCCCGCCCGCCGCCAACGTACGGACCAGCTGCGCGAGTTGGTCGGGCTCGGTGTCCTTGAGCAGGAAGCCGGCCGCGCCGGAGCGCAGCGCGGTGAGGATGTACTCGTCGGCGTCGAACGTCGTCAGCATCGCCACGACCGGCGGCTCCGCGAGCGCGCGCAACTGCCGCAGCACCGTCAGCCCGTCGACGTCCGGCATCCGGATGTCCAGCAGCACCACGTCGGGAGCTTCCCGCCGGACGCTGTCGACGGCTTCGGCGCCGGCTGTGGTCGCGACGACCTCGATGTCGTCGGCCGCGCCCAGGATGAGTTTGAAGCCGGAGCGCACCAGGGCCTCGTCGTCCACCACCATGACCCGGATCACGTGCGCCCTGCCTCGTCGTCGTAGTGCGTACGTCCTCGGCCGCACGTCGGTGTCGATTGTCACCGTTTCGACGGTAGAACGGGAACCGCCTGGTCAGGCGGGTCGGCAGGACATTCCCGCCACCCGGGGGGTGCGTTCCCGCCGTACGGGGGAGACGGCCCCGTCCCACCGCGCGGGCCCGCCGGGTGGCGGGGCGGCACCGGACGGTCGCCCGATACTCCGGGCCGCGGCCGGCTTCCAGCGTGGAACGCATGACCCACGACGCAGACCAGTCGAAGGCCTCGACGCGGCCTACGCGGGAGTCGCCGAAGACGTCCTCCCCGCGGTTCCCCGCAGGGCACGCGTCCGGGAGCCGACCACGGCCCGGGCCAGCACCTTGGGGTTCAGCAGCACCGACGGGGGCGCCGCCCGCATGCCGAACATCGCGAGGCGTCGGGCGATGTCCGGATCGGTGACGGCCGCGGTGCGGACGGCACGCCGGAGCGGGTCGGCTGGTCGGGCGAGGGCTTCCTGCCGGCCCAGGGCGTCGTACTTGTCGATGAAACGGTGGGCCCGGCGGTAGGAGCGCAGGGCGCGCCGCAGGTTCCCGCCGTCGGCGAGGGGCACGGCGGTCGCGTCGGCCAGCCAGACGGCGCTGCGGAACGCCCAGCCGCAGCCGACCGCCGGGACGGGGTCGGAGGCGGTGGCGGCGTCGCCGATCAGGGCCAGGCCGGGCCGCGGTGTGGGGTCGCGTCGTATGCACGGGTAGTCGGTGGTGCCGACGAGGTTCGACACGCGTCGTGCCCCGGCGAGCGAGGGCCCGTCCGGCAGACGTGCCACGAACCGGTCGAAGGCGGCGACCCTGTCCGCGGTGAACTCGGCGAGCCGGTCCTTCGCCGGGAAGACGCCCACCTGCGTCAGCCCGCCGTCGACCGGGATGCACACGGCGATGTCCGGGTCCAGGGACCAGACCTGGCCGTCGCCGGGGCCGTTCATCGTGGCCCCCTCGTAATAGGTCCAGAAGAGGAAGCGCCGGTTCGGGGCGCTGTCCTCGGCGACCCCGGCCAGCCGGGCGACCGTGGAGTGGTGGCCGTCCGCGCCGACGACCAGACGGGCGCGCAGGGTGGCGCGTTCGCTCCCGCCGACCGACGTGACGACTCCCGCGACGGCGCCCGTGCGGTCCTCGACGAGGTCGACGACCCGGTGGCCCCGCAGGAGATCCACGCCCGGGGTCGCGGCGGCGATCTCGCGCAGCAGCGGGTCGAGCGCGCTGCGGCGCAGACTGATCGCCGGCGGGACCCCGCTGTCCGGCCGGGGGACGACCCAGCCGGCCCCGGTCCGGACACCGAGCCCGCCGGTCACCGCCGCACCCCGTGCGAGCATCGGCTGCCAGAAACCCATGCGTTCCAGGACGCCGTGCGTGCCGCCCAGCACGAAGTGCCCGCACAGCGTCTTGTGCGCCCGGGGGCTGCGATGCCGTTCGACCAGTGCAACCCGCAGTCCGGCGCGTCCGTAAGCCGTCGCCGCCGTGCAGCCCGCGATGCTCGCGCCCACAATGATCACGTCGTGTTCCATGGCCGTCTCCGCTGCTGAGGTCCGCCTCCCGGTCCTCTCTCGTCCCGGGGTCTTCACGCAGCATGCGCGGGGCTGCCGAACGCCGACATCGGTGGTGAATACCCATCCTTGCGGGCCGTCGCCCAGCTACCGCCGCGAACCGTCGCCTGCCTACCATCGAGAACGTGAGGATCGGCGAGGGGACGCTGGCCGAGCGGGACGGCGAGTTCGCGGCACTGTCCCGCTGGTGGGAGGAAGCGGCCGCCGGAACCGGGCGTCTCGTCCTCGTCGGGGGCGACGCGGGCGCGGGCAAGACCGCGCTGATCCACGAGTTCGGCCGACGGCTCGGCGACGTGCGACTGCTCAGCGGCAGCTGCGAACCACTCACCACGCCGCCTCCGCTCGGTCCGCTGCGCGACATGGCCGACGCTCTGCCCGCCCCACTGGGCGAGCTCCTCCTCGGCACCCCCGACCCGGTGGCGGTGCGCCGTCGGCTGCTCGACGAGCTGCGCCGGGGCGGCACCCCGACGCTCGTCGCGCTGGACGACGCGCACTGGGCCGACGAGGCCACGCTGGACCTGCTGCGCTTCCTGGGCCGCCGCCTCGGAGGGTGCCCGGCCATGGTCGTCGTGGCCTACCGGCAGGACGAGGTGGGGCCCCGCCATCCGCTGCGGGTGCTGGCCGGCGACCTGGCGGCGCTCCCCGTGGTCCGGCGGCTGACGGTGCCGATGCTGTCGGAGGCGGCCATCGCACGTCTCGCCGCCGGCACCGGCGTCGACCCCGCCGAACTGCACCGCCGTACCGGAGGCAACGCGTTCTTCGTCACGCAGGTCCTGGGCGACGGCCGCGCGGCGGTACCCGCCACGGTCCGGGACGCGGTGCTCGCCCGCGCCGCGCGGCTGGGACCGGGGGCGCGGGACGCGCTCGACGCCCTCGCCTGCCTCGGGATGCGAGCCGCCCCCTGGCTGGTCGAGGCGGTCTCCGGCCGGTCGGCCGCCGAACTGGACGAGTGTGTGGAGCGCGGCATGCTCACCGCCGACCACGGCGCGGTCGCCTTCCGGCACGAGCTGGTCCGGGTGGCGGTGGAGGAGGCGATTGGGCCGGGGCGGGCGGCGCACCTGCACCGGCGGGCGCTCGCCGTGCTCGCCGCACGCCCGCCGGGCGAGGTGGAACCGGCGCGACTCGCCGATCACGCGCAACGCGCCGACGACCGGGCCGCCGTACGCGCCTACGCACCCCTCGCGGCGCAGCGGGCGTCCGCGCTGGGGGCTCACAAGGAAGCCGCCGCCCATCTTCGCCGTGCCCTCGACGTGCTCGGGGGAACGCCGCCGGCCGACCGGGCGGGGCTGCTCGAGGAACTCGGCCGGCAGTGCCATCTCGCCGACGATCTCGAAGCCGCCCTGCGTGCCCGGGAGCAGGCCGCCGACGCCTGGCGGGCGGCCGGTGACGAACGCCGGCGGGCCGGGGCGCTGGCGGGGCTCGCGATCACCGCGGCGCATCTGGCACGGGAGATCCCGCGCGGGGAGAAGGCGTGCGACGAGGCCCTCGGGCTGCTGACGGCGCTGCCACCGGGACCCGAACTCGCGCTCGCCTGCGCCGTCCGCGGAAAGTTGGCCGCCATGGCCTTCCGCAACGCGGAGGCGATCACCTGGGGCGAGCGGCTCCTCGCCATGGCCGGCGAGGACGCGGGCCCGCCGCAGCGGGCGCTCGCGCTGCTGGCGATCGGCATCGGCCGCGCCCAGGAGGGCGACGTGGCCGGCCTCGACCTGATCGGGCAGAGCGTCCGACTCCTGCGCGAGACCTCCGCCGACGACCAGGCGGGGCTCGGCTACTTCTGGCTCCAGTTGATCTGCGTGACCCGCCGCTGGTATCGGGAGGCGGAACGCTGGTACGGCGAGGCCCTCGCCTTCACCGACGAACACGGCCAGGAGATCTGGCGCCAGTGGCTGCGCGCGTTCCGGGCACGCGCGATGCTCGACCAGGGGCGCTGGGACGAGGCCGAGGCGCTCGCGTCGGAAGTGCTGCGCACGGCGGGCGCTGACGACGGGCGCAAGATGCTCAGCATGGTGGTGCTCGGCCGGCTGCGCGCCCGGCGAGGCGATGCGGACCCCCGCCCCCTGCTGTCCCGGGTCCATGCGGCCATGGTCACCGCCGAGCCGGTCGTCGGCTGGATCATCGGCTCCACGCCCGCGTTGGCCGAGACCGCCGCGTACGCGGGCGAGAGCGACCGGGTACGGGCGATCGTCACCTCCGCGCTGCCCGCCGCGGAGAAACAGGGCGAGCCCTGGCTCGTCGGCGAACTCGCCCACTGGCTGTCCCATGCCGACGGACCGGCCACCGTGCCGGCGCTCGCCGCCGAGCCCTACCGACTCCAACTGTCCGGCCACCGGCGGGAGGCGGCCGAGCGCTGGCAGCAGATCGGCTGCCCCTACGAGTCGGCGACGGCCCTCGCCGACTCCCCGGAGGAGGGCGCGCTGCGTGAGGCCCTCGCGGCCTTCGACGGCCTGGGCGCGCGGCCGATGCGTGACATCACCGCCCGTCGGCTGCGCAGGCTCGGAGTACGCGACATCCCCAGACGCCCGGTTCGCGCGGCCGGCCCCGAGGGGCTCAGCGCCCGCGAGCAGGAAGTCCTCACCCTGCTCGCCGACGGGCTGCGCAACGCCGAGATGGCCGAGGCCCTGTTCCTGTCGCGGCGCACCGTCGAGCATCATGTCGCGGCCGTGCTGCGCAAACTGGGAGTGGACAACCGGGGCGAGGCGGCCCGGTACGCCCGACGCAACGGCGTGGCCGTCCGGTGACGAGGCGCGGTGCGGCGGTACCGGAGTGAGCGGGACGTGGCGACGTCGGCCGATCATGAAGGTTTCGTTGCAGGCCGGCTCTTCCGCGCTCCGGGCACCGATACTGGCCGGGGTGTCGAGGCGGCGGGGGGAAAGCGGGGGCGGCGGTGGACTGGACGGTGCTGGGAGGGCTGGCGTCCGGACTGCTGATCGCGACCGTCACCGCTCCGGTCGGTGTGTCCGGGGCGGTCTTTCTGCTCCCGGTCCAGCTGAGCGTCTTCGCCGTGCCCAACCCCGCCATCACGCCGACCAACCTGCTGTTCAACGTGGTCGCCGGACCGGGAGCCCTGTGGCGGTACCGCCACGACGACGCCCTGCGCGGCGACCTCGCCAGGCGCCTGGTGTCGGGCACGCTGCCGGGTGTCGTCCTGGGCGCCGCCGTCCGTGTCTTCGCCCTGCCCGGACCGGATGTCTTCCGGCTCCTGATCTCCGCCCTGCTGCTGCCCCTCGGCCTCTGGCTCTGTCTGCGCACACTGGCCCCGCAACGCCACCGGCCACCGCCCGAAGGCGAGTTGTCCCCGCGGACACTCACCGGCCTCGCCCTGGCCGTCGGAGTGGTGGGCGGCGTCTACGGCATAGGCGGTGGTTCCCTGCTCGGACCGGTCCTCGTGGGGCGCGGCCTGCCCGTCGCCCGGGTCGCTCCGGCCGCGCTCGCCGCCACGTTCGCCACCTCCGTGGTCGGCGCCGCCGCCTACGCGCTGTTGTCGCTCATGGGTTCCGGGGACGCCGCCCCCGACTGGTGGCTCGGCCTCGCCTGCGGCACCGGCGGCCTGATCGGCGGCTACCTCGGTGCCCGCCTCCAACCCCTCGTGCCCGAACGTGCCCTGCGTCTGCTGCTGGGCACACTCGCGGCAGCCCTCGGCACGCTGTACGCCACCGAGGCCCTGGCCTGAGCCACCGCGGCCCGCTCTATCGGAAGGACCGCAGACGCAGACTGTTGGTGACGACGAACACCGACGAGAAGGCCATCGCGGCCCCGGCGATCATCGGGTTGAGCATGCCGAGCGCGGCCAGCGGCAGGGCCGCCACGTTGTAGCCGAAGGCCCAGAAGAGATTGCCCTTGATGGTGGCGAGGGTCCTGCGGGACAGCCGGATCGCGTCGGCGGCCACCCGCAGGTCACCGCGTACGAGCGTGAGGTCGCCCGCCTCGATCGCCGCGTCCGTGCCGGTGCCCAGGGCGAGGCCGAGGTCGGCGGTGGCCAGGGCGGCCGCGTCGTTGACGCCGTCGCCGACCATGGCGACCGTACGGCCTTCCGCCTGCAGTCGCCTGACCACGTCGACCTTGTCCTCGGGCAGGACTTCCGCGATCACCTCGTCGATGCCGACGGCCCGGGCGACCGACTCGGCGACGAGCTGGTTGTCACCGGTCAGCAGGACCGGCTTCAGGCCGAGCCCCCGCAACTCCGCCACCGCTTCGGCGCTGGTCTCCTTGACGGCGTCGGCGACGGTGAGGACGCCGCGCGCCTCGCCGTCCCAGGCGACGGCGACCGCCGTCCGCCCCTCGGCCTCCGCGGCGGCCTTGGCCTCGGCGAGTTCCCGGGGCAGTTCGACGGCCCACCGCTCGAGGAGCTTCTCCCGGCCGACGAGTACGGTGTGCCCGTCCACGACGCCCCGGACGCCGAGGCCGGCGACGCTCTCGAAGTCCTCCGGCACCGGCAGGCTCCCGGCATGCTCGGCGGCTCCGGCCGCGATGGCCTGGGCGATCGGGTGCTCGGAGGCGTGCTCCAAGGCACCGCTCCCGCGGCTTCACCACCGGCGCCGTCGTGGCCGCCGTGGCAGCGGTCGTGGCACTGGTGCTCACCCCGGGCCGCGGTCCCCGAGAGCACGTCCAGCAGCCGGAGGCGGCGTGATGTGACGGGACTCCTGGTCGATCACCGCCGGCGAGCCGCTAGGATCACGGCATGGTTACGGCTTGGTCGCCCTGGCGCATCGTCAGGACCCGCTCCGGTGCGGGTCCGCTGCTGCGCGTGTCGGCTCTGGCCGTGCTGCTGTTCGGCTTCCTCGTGACGCACGGCATCCACGCGGAGAGCGTCCAGAGACACCTCTCCACCAGTGCGACCACCCCCGCCGCCCGGCAAGCAGGCGGCGTTCACCACGCGGCCGACGAGCCCGCGCGGCTGTCCGCCGCCGACGCCGAGGACCGTCATGGCGGCCATGGGCCGTCCCACCCCGGCGAGCACTGCGCGTCCGGGCAGCCTCAGCAGGGTTCCGCCCTGGCATCGCCCTGCTCCGCGGCGTCGGTTCGCGCGTCGAGCAGTTCCCAGGACGCCTCGACCGTCCACGGGCCGGCCGCCGGCAGGCCCGTGGACGGTGCGTCTCCCGCGGCCCTGAGAGCGGCCTCCGTGGTGCGGCAGGTCTAGGAGCACGGACTCCTCCAACCGGCCTGCCGGCTGTCACCGGTTCGGCTGGTATCGCGCGACGAACGTCCCCTCCCGCGCTCATGATGGGTCGTCACGTTCGTCGAAGGCGTCCTGCCCCCACCCATGTCTGCGCCTCGCTCCGGCCTCGCCGGAGACATGGCAGCAACGCGGAGGACCTGTGCCGACACATTCCCGTACGCCCGCGAACGCCCCCTGGGCCACACCCGGCTCGCCCTCATGGCGTCGACTGGTCTCGGCGGTCCGCGGCACCTTCGTGATGACGCTCATTCTCTGCGCCGTCCTGCACGGCGTCTCCGAGGAGACGCACCCGCCGGTGCCCGTGACGGCCGGATTCTCGGCGACGGCCGCGGGCGAGGACCCGCACGGCCCTCACGCTCCCCACGGGACCGAGGACTGTGCGGCCGACGTGATCGTGCGCACCGCGGCCCAGTCGAGTGAGGACCTTCCCCTCGGCGCGCTCGCCGTCGTCGTCCTCCTTGCCGTGTCCCTGGCGGCGGCACGACCCCTCGTCCGGCATACGGGCCGCAGACGTCGCGGCACCCGCCCCGGCCGGGCTTCGCTCGTCGTCACGTCGCGATGGCGGATCTAGACCACCCGCTCGCAGCCGACCGACTTCGCGGCTGCCGCGTGCCCATGACCTGAGCGCGGACTCCCCGTCCGCCCCACGGCCATGACACGCGAGATGAACCCGCACCCGTATTCATCGAGCGAGAGTGAACACAAAAGACATGCAGTCATTGACCAAGACCGCGGTCGACGCGGGCCGGTCCGCCCTGTCCGGCCTCGTGGGCAACACCCCACTGCTGCGGGTGTCGGAGCCGCTGGCCCCGGCCGGACGCGGCTTCTGGGCGAAGCTCGAAGGGTTCAACCCCGGCGGCATCAAGGACCGTCCGGGCCTGCACATGGTGGAGCGGGCCCGCGCCCGTGGCGATCTGCGGCCCGGCGGACGGATCATCGAGTCCACCAGCGGGACCCTGGGCCTGGGGCTGGCGCTCGCCGGAATGGTGTACGGCCACCCGGTCACCCTGGTCACCGACCCAGGGCTCGAGTTGGCCATGACCCGGCTGCTGACGGCGTACGGCGCCCAGGTCAACGTCGTCTCCGAACCGCACCCGACGGGCGGCTGGCAGCAGGCCCGCCGCGAGCGGGTGCAGCGGCTGCTGGAGCAGCACCCGGACTCCTGGTGCCCGGACCAGTACAACAACCCGGACAACGTCGCCGCCTACACCCCGCTGGCCCTCGAACTCGCCTCCGAGCTGGGGCACATCGACGTACTGGTGTGCAGTGTCGGCACCGGCGGCCACTCCGCCGGCGTCTCCCGGGTGCTGCGCCAGCTCTACCCGGAGCTGACCGTCGTGGGCGTGGACACCACCGGTTCGACGATCTTCGGCCAGCCCGCCCGGCCCCGTCTGATGCGCGGACTCGGCTCCAGCATCTACCCCCGCAACGTCGCCTACGAGAACTTCTCCGAGGTGCACTGGGTGGCCCCGGCCGAGGCGGTGTGGACGTGCCGACAGCTGGCCGCCTCCCACTACGCCACCGGTGGCTGGAGCGTCGGCGCGGTCGCGATGGCGGCCGGCTGGCTGGCCCGGACCATGTCGGCGGACGCGCGGATCGTCGCGATCTTCCCCGACGGTCCGCAGCGCTACCTGGGCACGGTCTACGACGACGACTACTGCGCCGCCCACGGCCTGCTGGACTCACCACCGGCACTCGAACCGGACCTGATCGGCAGCCTGGACGAGAAGGAGGTCACCCGCTGGACCCGGTGCACCACCGTGGTCGACCCCCTCGCCTCCGAGGAGGACCGGTGATGGGGCTGTTCACCCAGGTCCGGTCGTACGAACGCGGCGTCCGGCTGTTGATGGTGAACCAGTTCACCATCAACCTCGGCTTCTACATGCTGATGCCCTACCTGGCCGCCCACCTCTCCGGCACCCTCGGCCTGGCCGGCTGGATCGTCGGACTCGTCCTCGGCGTACGGAACTTCAGCCAGCAGGGCATGTTCCTGGTCGGCGGCACCCTCGCCGACCGGCTCGGCTACAAGCCGATGATCGTCGCCGGCTGTGTGCTGCGGACCCTCGGCTTCGCGACCCTCGGTCTCGTGGACTCGCTGCCCGCGCTGCTCGCCGCCTCGGCGGCCACCGGGCTGGCCGGCGCGCTGTTCAACCCGGCCGTACGGGCGTACCTCGCGGCCGACGCGGGGGAGCGCAGGGTCGAGGCGTTCGCCCTGTTCAACGTGTTCTACCAGGCCGGCATTCTGCTGGGCCCCCTCGTCGGCATGGTCCTGACCGGGGTCGACTTCCGCGTCACCTGCCTGGTGGCGGCCGGGATCTTCGCGCTGCTGAGCGTCGTACAGATCCGCGCGCTGCCCGCCCGGCGGGCCGAGGACGCCGAGCGGCAGGAGAGCCACAGCGGTCAGAGCGTGCTCGCCCAGTGGCGCGGCATCCTCGCCAACCGGCCGTTCGTACTGTTCTCCGTCGCCATGATCGGCTCCTACGTCCTGACCTTCCAGGTCTATCTGGCGCTGCCGCTGGAGGTGCGCCGGCTGGGCGGCGACGGGCAGTTCGGCACGGCGGCGGTCGCGGTGCTGTTCGCCGTGTCCGGGCTGAGCACGATCCTCGGCCAGACACGGGTCACGGCATGGTGCAAGCAGCGGTACGAACCCGGGCAGGCGCTCGTGCGCGGGCTCGCCGCGATGGGCCTGGCCTTCGTCCCGCTGCTGGCGGCCACCGCCGTACCCGTACCGGAGTCCCGGATCGGGCTGTGGCTGCTCGCGGCGGTTCCGCCGACCCTTGCCGCCCTGCTGCTGGCCATCGGCACGATGATCGCCTACCCCTTCGAGATGGACACCATCGTCCGCCTCTCGGGTGACCGCCTCGTCGCCACCCACTACGGGCTGTACAACACGATCTGCGGCATCGGCATCACCGTCGGGAACCTCGGCACGGGCGCCGCACTCGACGCCGCCCGCGCGGCCGGAATGCCCGCCCTGCCGTGGATCACGCTGACCGTCCTGGGCCTGGCGTGCGCGACCGCCCTGTACGGCCTGCACCGCACCGGCCGCCTCGCGACGCGCCCCGCTCCCGCCCCGCTCACCACGACCGCCTGACCCACCGGCCCACCGACCCAGGGGGCGGGGCACCGCACGGTGCCCCGCCCCCGCCGGGATGTGGCGCCGGAGTCGGGGTCCTTCCCGAGGTAGTGGAATGGTGATACCCCCAGGGGGTAGCGTGCGAAGGGTGCCGAGAACGGAGGTCGGGCGCGATGGACACATGGCAGCCGATGCTGGTCCTGCTCGGCGTGATCGGCGCCGGTCTGGCCGCTCTGTACGGGCTGGGCCTGTGGCTGGCCGCGGCGCGAGCGCCCCTCGACACCGGACCCTTCGCCGGAGGTCTCGAGCCGGGCGAGCACGCCGTGTCCCGGTTCCATGTGCGCTGGTACCCGGTCACCATGATCTTTCTGGCCTTCGACATGGAGATGCTCTTCATGTACCCGTGGGTGAAGGTCGTCTCGGAGGTGGGCACTCCGGCCGTCGTGGAGATGTTCCTCTTCCTCGGCATCCTGTTCGCTGCGGTGGCGTACGCCTGGCGCGAGGGGGCCCTGCGATGGACCTGAGAGGCGCTCTTCGGCGTACGGCGATGACACGCCCGGCGGTGCTGGCGGTGACGCTGCCCGGAGCGACCGAACTCCGGCTGGAGGCCGAGGCGGAGGTGCGCCGACGGGGGTGGCCCGTCGTGGATGCCCCGGCTGCCGCCGACCTGTTGGTCGTCTGCGGCGACCCGGCGTCGGATGACACGCCGTGGCTGGACGGCATCGAGCGGTCGATGCCGGAGCCCGCCCTGCGCATCGTGGCGGGGGAGAGCGGGCAGCTCGCCGACGCGCTCGACACGGCTCGCAGGGACCTGATCGACAAGGCCGCGACTCGGCGCGCGGCCGAGGTGGCCGAGGTAGCCCACGTGGCCGACGTGTCGGACGAGCCCGGCGGCCATGAGCACGGCGATCACGAGGGGCACGGTGACGGCCACGACCACACCATGGGCGAGGTGGCGGGCCTTCCGATGGCCGAAAGGGGCGACGACCGGGACGAGCTGAGGCTCGATCGGCTGCATGTGCCGATCGGTCCCGCGTCGAGCGACTGGCCGGCAGGGCTCGTTCTCCGTCTCACCCTGCAAGGCGACGTCGTACAGGGCGTCGAAGTGGATCACCTCCCCCTACCGCCCAGCCCTCGACTCCCCTTCTGGGACGAGCCGTGGCTCAGGGCGGCGCACGGCGATGAGGTCAGCAGGGGCAGCGCGGTGCGCCGGCGTTGTGCCGCGCATCTGGACAGTGCGGGACGGCTGCTGGCCGTCGTCGGCTGGGACGACGTCGCGGCCCGGTGCCGTCGGCTGCGGGACGAGGTGCTGTCGGGGGCGTCACGTGAGAGCATCGGCGGCGATCTGCGCCGTACGGTTCGCCGCGTCGAGCGGTCCCGGCCGCTGCGCTGGTCGATCGCCGGACTGGGGGAGTTGCCGGCGGACCGGGCACGGGCGGCCGGAGTGAGCGGACCCGCGCTCGCCGCGGACGGGGACGCGCACGACAGGCTGCTGAAGTGGCTGCACGAGGTCGAGCGCGGCCTCGAAGGGCTCGACGACGCACGGCCGTTGGCGCCGGATGACCGGACCGGCCCGCGTGGTCGGCTGGACGGACCGCAGCCGCCGTCGCGGGCGCTGCTCGACATCCTCCCCGAGTTGCTGACCGGCGCCGAGTTCGCCTGCGCCCGGATCATCGTGGCCAGCCTGGACCCCGACCTCGACGAACTCGCCCTCGCGCCCGTCTCCGGAGCGGCCCATGCCTGACGCAGCGCCCCTGTGGGCGACCGTCGTCCTGCCCGTCGCCCTGGCGGTGGCCGCCGTCGTCGCGGCCGGGTTCGACGCCATGCTATCCGGGTCGGCCGAGCGCGGCCCGGCCGGGAGCGTCCGGGAGGCCGGGCTGCGGGCGCTGGCCCCCTTGCGCGAGGCCCTGCGGCTGCTCGTCCAGCGGCCGCGCCGTACGACGGCCGCCGACCGGCTGCTCGGACGGCTGGGCGTGGTGCTGGTCCCGGTCGCGGCGGTGCTCGCGGGTGCCGTACTGCCGTGGGGCTTTCGCGCCGTGAGTGATCCGTCCGTCGGCATCGTGTGGTTCAACGCGATGGAGGCGCTGGCCTGGGCGGCGGTGTGGCTGGCGGGCTGGGGGCCGAACTCGGCGCTGTCGCTGGTCGGCGGGTACCGGTTCCTGGCGCAGGGTCTGGCGTACGAACTGCCGCACATGTTCGCCATCACCACCGCTGCCCTCGGCGCCGAGTCCCTGCGGGTCGGGGACGTGGTCGCGGCGCAGGACGGCCTGTGGTTCGTGGTGTGGATGCCGGCCGCGTTCGTCGTCTATCTGCTGAGCGCGCTCGCGATGTCCTTCTGGGGGCCGTTCGAGCACCCGGTGTCGCGCGACGCGGCCGGTGGTGCGGCCGCCGAACTCGCGGGCGTGGACCGGCTGGTGTTCCTGGGCGGGCGGTGGCTGCTGCTGGTGGTGACCGCCGGGTTCAGCGTGCCGCTGTTCCTCGGCGGCGGCCACGGCCCGCTGCTGCCCGGCTGGGCATGGACGCTGGTCAAGACCGTCGCCGTCCTGGCGCTGCTGGTCGCCGGGCGCCGGGCACTGCCCGTGCTGCGGATGGAGCGGTACATGGAGGTGGCCTGGATGGTGCTGGTGCCGCTGACGCTGCTTCAGGCGCTGTTCGTGGCCGTAGTCGTCCTCAACCGATGAGCGAGAGGCCATGCCTGACGAAGTGATCTTCTGGGTGCTTGCCCTGGTCGCCGTGGCCGCCGGAGTCATGGTCTTCCGGTTCGACTCCATGGCCCGGGCCACGTACGCACTGCTGACCTCACTGCTGTGCGTCGGCGGCGAGGTGCTGCTGCTCGGGCTCGACTACCTCGGCGTGGTGATCGTGCTGATGATGACCATCGAGATGGCCATCATGGCCGTCTTCATGGTGATGTACATGATGAACCCGGCCGGGCTCATGCCGATGACCATGGTCCACAACAAGAAGGGCGCGGCCGCGATCTGCGCGGCGGTCTTCGCCGTCCTCGCCGCGGGAGTCCTGCTCGCCCCGTGGCCGTCCCGGCGCGGCAGGCCGTCAGCCGACCCGACCATGGACCTGGGCCTGTCGCTGATGGGCCCTCAGATGCTCACCATGATGGCCCTGGGGCTCGCCCTGTTCGCCACCATCGTCGCGACCGTCGTCCTGGCCACCCGTCGGGGCCGCTACGACCGCTTCGGCGACGACCTGAAGGCGCGGACCCCCGACGACGCCGTACGAGGAGGGACGGGCCGATGAGCCTTGAACTGTTCCTGCTGCTCGCCGCCGCCCTGTTCAGCATCGGTCTGTTCGGCGCGCTCACCCAGCAGTCGATCGTGATGCTGATGATGGGGCTGGAACTGATGCTGGGCGGCGTCATCGTCGGCGCGGCGGCCGTCTGGCACTACATCGCCCCGGCCGCCGCCGACGGGCAGGTGCTCGTCGTCCTCGCGGTCACGGTCATGGCGGTGGAGATGGTCGTCGGGTTCGCCGTCGTCACCGCGCTGTTCCGGTCCCGCGAGGTCGACATGACCGACATGGCGGCGGAGTTGAAGGAGTGACCGCGCTGTTGTGGGCGCTCGTCGCGCTGCCACTGACCGTGGGGACACTGCTCGCGGTCGCCGGCCGCCAGGCCGACCGGTACGCCCCCACGGTCGCGGTCGCAACGGCCGTAACCGCCCTCGGCCTCGCCGTCGCGGCGGCGTTCGAGCACCCGAGGGCCGAGGCGCCGCTGCTCGAAGGGCTCCCGGCCGGGCTCGCGGTCGACGGGCTCTCGGGCCTCATGGTCGTGACCGTCACGGCGGTGACCGCGGCAGTCCTCCTCTTCGGCGTCGCCGACATCGGACCGGGCGAGGCACGCGCCCGCTTCTTCGGGCTGATGCTGCTGTTCAGCGGCGCGATGCTGACGACGGTCACCGCGACCACGCTGCCGGTCCTGCTGATGGCCTGGGAGGTGATGGGCGCCACCTCCTGGGCCCTGATCGGCTACTGGTGGCGCGACCCGGAGCGCGGGAACGCCGCCAATACGGCCTTCCTGACCACCCGCGCCGCCGACCTCGGCCTCTACCTCGCCGCCGGAGCGGCCCTGGCGAGCGGGCAGGCCGGCTCCCTCGCCCTCGACGAACTCCCGGACGCCACCGGCGCGTGGTCGGCGGTCATCACCGCCGGCGTCATCGCGGCCGCGTTCGGCAAGTCGGCCCAACTGCCGTTCAGCTTCTGGCTGTCCCGGGCCATGCAGGGCCCGAGCCCGGTCTCCGCCCTGCTGCACTCGGCGACCATGGTCGTGGCCGGGGCGTATCTGCTGCTACGGCTGGAGCCGCTGCTCGCGGGGTCCGGCTGGGGCGGGCCCGTCGTGGCGTGGACGGGCGCGGTGACGGCGGTGGTCCTCGGCCTGGTCGCCGTCGCGCAGAGCGATCTCAAGCAGCTGCTCGCCGCCTCGACCTGCGCGCAGATCGGCTTCATGGTGCTGGCCGCCGGGGCAGGTACGGTCACCGGCGGAACCCTGCAACTCATCGCCCATGCCGCCGCGAAGAGCCTGGCCTTCCTCGTCGCGGGCGCCTGGCTGACGACCCTCGGCACCAAGGCGCTGCCCGCCCTGCGCGGTGCGGCCCGACGGCACCGTACGGCCGGGATCACCTTCACCGTCGGGGCCCTGGCGCTGGCCGGAGTCCCGCCCCTGTCGCTGTGGGCGGCGAAGGACGTGCTCCTCGCCGGTGCCCTTGAGGAGAGCACCGCGCTGTACGTCGTCGGGCTGGCCGGCGCGGTGATCTCCGCCGTCTACAGCGCCAAGGCCCTCTGGTTCGTCTGGCAGCCCGCTCCCGTACCGGACGACCGCGAGGAGCCGATGCCGCACGCGACCCGGCTGCCGCTGGTAACCCTTGCCGTCGCCTGCGCCGCCCTGACGGTCACGTCCTTCCCGCCCGTGCGCGACGCGGTCGAGCGGGTCCTCGGCGACGAGGCGCAACTCAGCCCGTACGTATGGGAGTTCGTCCTGTCAGGCGCCCTCGCGGTCGCGGTCTCCGCCGTGATCTGGATCCGCGGTCCGCAACTCCTCGCCCTCCCCGGCCGGCTCACCGCCCTGGCGGCGGAATGGCTCGGTCTGGAGACCGCCGCGCGCACGCTCCTCGTACGTCCGGTCATGCGCCTCGCCGACGCGCTCGCCGCCTTCGACGACCGGGTACTGGACCGTGCCGTCGAGGGCGGCGCACGCGGCTCGGTCCGGCTGGCTCGGTGGACCGACTCCCAGGCCGAGCGGCTCGTCGACGGCGCCGTGGAAGGCGTGGCGGACGGCGCCCGTGCGCTCGGCCGCCTGGCCCGACGACCGCAGACCGGGCAACTGCACCAGTACCTCGCTCAGGCCGTCGCCGCCTTCACCGTCCTCGCCGTCGTCCTCGTCCTCGTGAGGTGACCGCCGTGCTCACGGCCCTCGTCCTGCTCCCCACCGCCATGGCGGCCCTCCTGCTGTGCGTGCCGCGCGGCGCGCCCCGCACGCTGTTCCTGACGGCCTGGGCGGCGACCACCGCCGCCGAACTGGTCCTGACGGTGATCGTCTGGACGGGATACCGGGCGGGCGACGGCATGCAGTACGAGACGCGGGCCCGCTGGATCCCCAGCGCCGGCATCAGCTACCACGTCGGAGTCGACGGCCTGTCCCTGCCCCTGGTGGCCGTCACCTGCGTGCTGTTCCTCGCCTGCGCCGCGTACGCCTGGCGCCAGACCCGTCGGCCCAGGGAGTTCGTGGCCCTGTTCCTGTTCCTGCAGACCACCTGCCTCGGTCTGTTCGTCGCCCTCGACCTGATCCTGTTCTTCGTCTTCTTCGACCTGTCCATCGTGGCGATGTACTTCATCATCGCCGGGTGGGGCCACAAGGGCGCCGCCCGCGCGGCACTGAAGTTCTTCCTCTACACCTTCATCGGCTCCCTCGCCCTCCTGCTCGGCTTCATCGGCCTGTACCTGGCCGCCGACCCGCACACCTTCGACATCATCGAGCTGACCGACGCCGACCCCCTGGCCGGACGCGCGACGTACGGCGCCCTCGTCCTCCTCGCCATCGCCGTCGGACTGGCGGTCAAGACCCCGACCGTGCCCTTCCACACCTGGCTGCCGCCCGCGCACACGGACGCCCCGGCCGCCGGGTCGGCGATCCTGGCCGGGGTGCTGCTGAAGATGGGGACGTACGGTTTCCTGCGCATCGCCATGCCCGTGCTGCCCGACGCCTGGCGCGAGTACGCCCTCGTCCTCGTCGTCGTCGGCGTGGTCTCCGTGCTCTACGGCGCGCTGGTCGCCCTCGCCCAGACCGACTTCAAACGGATGGTCGCCTACACCTCCGTCAACCACATGGGCTACATCATCCTGGCCATCGGGGCGGCCGGGGCGGTCGGCGCGGACCAGGAGGAGGCCCGCCGCCTGGCCGTCACCGGCTCGGTCTTCCAGATGGTCAGTCACGGGCTGCTGACCGGTGCGCTGTTCCTGCTGTCCGGCGTGCTGTACGAGCGGGGGCGCACGTACGAGATGTCCGCGTACTCCGGTGTGGCCGGGCGGGCGCCGGTGTTCGCCGCGCTGACCGGCGTCGCCGCCTTCGCCTCGCTGGGGCTGCCGGGGTTCTCCGGCTTCATCGCCGAGTTCCAGATCCTCACCGGGAGCCTGGGCCCGCAGCCGGTGGCGACCGGCCTTGCCGTGCTCGGGATCCTGCTCACGGCCGGCCTGTTCCTGCGCGCCCTGCAACAGGTCTTCCTCGGACCGCTGCGGCTGCCGGTCGCCGCGCCCGGCACCGACCGGCCGTTCCCGGACATCCGTCTCCACGAAGGACTCGCGATCGTCCCGCTGCTGGCCCTGGGCGTCGTCCTCGGCCTCGCCCCCCGGTTCGTCCTCGACGTCATCGAGCCCGCCTCGCGCACCGTGCTGGAGCTGCTGGCGCGATGAACGAGATGACCGGCATGAACGAGAACCCCCTCGACCTCCTGCCCGAGGTGCTGCTCGCCGCGTCGGCCGTGCTCGGTCTGCTGCTCGGGGCGTGGCTGCCGCGCCGTCGGCAGTGGCTGACCGGAGCGCTGGCGTTCGTGGCCTGCGCCGCGGGGATCGTGGCAGCCGCCGTCGCCGCGGCCGGCCCCGTGGAGACGGCCTTCGGTGAGTCCTTCGCCCTGGACACGCTCACCGCCACCAGCCGGATCGTCATCCTCGGCGCCACGCTGCTCGTCCTCGCGCTCGCCATGCCGCGCCTGTACGCCGACCCGCGCGAGACGGAGTTCTACGTCCTGCTCCAACTCGCCTCCGCGGGCGCCCTGATGATGGCCGGAGCCCAGGACCTGCTCCTCCTCGCCGCCGGTTACCTGCTGGCCAGCGTGCCCGCCTACGCGCTCGCCGGGTTCCGCAAGGACGGCCCCGGCACCGAGGCGGCACTGAAGTACTACGTCGTGGGCGCACTGCTCGGCGTCGTGATGCTCGCCGGCGTCACCGTCCTCCTCGCCGCCGGGCGGACCACGTCGTACGCGACGCTGCGCACCGAACTCGCCGAGGCGCCGCCGGGACTCGTCGCGGCCGGCACGCTCGCCCTGCTCGCCGGGGTCCTGTTCAAGGCCGGCGCCGTGCCCGGCCACTTCTGGGTGCCGGACACCGTCCAGGGCAGCTCGGCGCCGGTCGCCGCCTTCCTCACCACCGTCCCCAAGATCGGCGCCCTGGCGGCGTTCCACCGGCTCGCCGCCGTGCCGCTCGCGGACGCCGGCCTGCCGTGGGCCGACCTGGTGGCGGTGCTCTCGGTCGCCTCGATGACGTTGGGCAACCTGGCCGCCTTCTTCCAGCAGGACGTCAAACGGCTCCTCGCGTACTCCACGATCAGCCAGGTCGGCTACCTCCTGCTGCCCGTGGCCGTCGCCGGCCGCACCGACCTCGACCAGGAGGCCCTGCTGTACTACCTGGCCGGGTACGCGCTGACCAACCTCGGAGCCTTCGCCGTCGTCTGCGCACTCCCCGACGCCCACACCATCGACGACTACCGCGGCCTGGCCCGGACGCACCCGGCCCTCCTGGCCTCGCTAGTCGTCTGCCTGCTGGGCCTGGTGGGCACGCCGCCGACCGCCGTCTTCCTCGGCAAACTGGAAGCCTTCAGCGCCGCCTTCGACGGCGGCTACGCATGGCTCGCGGTCGTCGCGGCCGTCAACACGGTGGCCTCCCTCTTCTACTACCTGCGCTGGATCGCCCCGGCCTTCCTCGCGCGCGGCCCCTCGGACACCTCCCGTACGACATCGGGGACGACCGCCGCGGTCGCCTACGGAGCGGCCACGGGTTCCGTCGTGCTCGGGCTGCTCGGCGGCACCGTCCTGGACGCGCTGAGCGGTCCGCTCGCGCGGTGACCGGCAGGGTGCGCGTCATCGCTGCTGAGCAGGGGTACGCGTACGGTGTCCGTTCTGCGTCTTCTTGGGCCGGGCTCAAGGAGGTTCCCATGACCGAACATGCCAACATCGCCGTGTTCAGGCGCGCCATGGACGCCTTCTCCGCAGGGGACATGGACGCTCTGGCGGAGGTGTTCCACCCGGACGTGCGGTGGCACATCTCCGGCCGGTCCCCGCTGGCGGGCGACTTCCAGGGCCGTGACGCCACCTTCGCCACGTTCGTGCTCGATTTCCGGTTGTCCGGCGGCACCTACCGCCCGCAGCTCCACGATGTGCTGGCCAATGACGCGCACACCGTCGCCCTGCTGCATGCGACGGCGTCGCGCGACGGAAAGAAGCTCGACATGGACTACGTCATCGTGTTCCACATCAGCGACGGAAGGATCACCGAGGGCTGGGAGCTGTGGGCCGACCAGCGGGCGTTCGACGCCTTCTGGTCGTAGCGAACGCCGCCTGGGAAAGCGTCCGGACGCAGCCGCCCGGCCGCCGTTCTAAGAAGCGGCTTAGTAGTATGTCGGCATGGCGAGTGCGAGCAGGCGGATGCGTGTGGGCGGGGCCTTCGGGTACCTCCTGCTGGTCGCCGTGCTCACGTTCGGTGTGTTCGCCATGCACACGATGGGGCATCCGGAGCACTCGTCCGGCTCGGGAGCGGACGGCGCCCTGCATTCCGTCGCCGGCGGGCACCAGGGCGACATGACCGAGAGCGCTGCCGGCACTCACGGCACTCACGGCACCCGAACGTCCGCCGAGGCTGCGGCCATGGCGGACCATGAGGCGGTTTCACCGGCCGCGCCGTCGGTGGACGAGCCCGTGATCACCATGGACGTGATGTCCGTGTGCGTGGCGGTGCTCACCGGATGGCTGCTCTGGCTCTTCCTGGGTGCGGCGGCTCGCCGGAAGGAGCGGCTGACGGCCCTGCTCGCCCGGGCGATGGCCGCGCTGCCTCCCCTCCCGCCACCCCCCAGACCTCTCCTCGCTCAGCTGTCGGTCCTGCGGATATAGGCCGTACCCGCGGCGCGGGCTCCGTCATGCCCGCGCACACCGCGTGTACCGCCCCATTCACCGACAGCACCGATCAAGCGAGGTACCACGCACATGACCGCCCACAACACCGCCCACCACCCTGCCCCGCGGCGCCGTCTTCGTCGCCGTATGGCCATCGTGAGCACCGTCGCGGCAGGCGGGCTGCTGCTCGCCGCCTGCGGCGGGGACGGCATGGAGGGCATGGACCACGGGAGCGGCAGCTCCGCCTCCGCCACGTCCACCCCGACGGCGGGGGACGACGCGGCGGCCGGCGCCTTCAACGACGCGGACGTCACGTTCGCGCAGATGATGATCCCGCACCACGAGCAGGCCCTGGAGATGTCCCGGCTGGCGGACGGCCGGGCCTCCGACGCGGAGGTCAAGACCCTGGTCGCGGACATCGAGAAGGCCCAGGATCCCGAGATCCAGACCATGAAGTCCTGGCTGAAGGCCTGGGGCAAGCCGGAGTCCGCCCAGGAGAGCATGCCCGGCATGGACCACGGGTCCGGCGGAATGGATCACGGGTCGGACGGAACGGACCAGGGGTCCGGGATGCCCGGGATGATGTCCGAGCAGGACATGCAGAAGCTCCAGGCCGCCAAGGGCACCGAGTTCGACCGGATGTTCGCGGAGATGATGATCGAGCACCACGAGGGCGCGATCACCATGGCGGAGGACGAGCAGAAGAACGGCCGTGACGCCGCGGCCAAGAAGCTCGCGGCCGACGTCGTGAAGACCCAGTCCGCCGAGGTCGAGAAGTTCAAGAAGATCCTCGACCGGCTCTGATCCACCTCACCCCCACTGACCGCCCAGGGCTCCCGGGCACGCGCCCGCGGAGCCCGGGCGGTCACCTCCCCATGCGCCCACGACCGCGATCGGCCGACGCCGCTCCGGCGCACCCACACGCTCCGAGGAATCATGAACAAGCGCCCTGCCGCCCTGGCGGCCACTGCCCTGGCTCTCGCCCTCGCCCTGGCGGCCTGCTCCGAAGGCGGAGGCAGCGGAGGCAGTGAAAACAGCGCGGACTCGACGACAGGCAGCTCCGCGGCCGGGACGACGGTGAGCCACATCCACGGTCTCGGCCTGGCCCCCGCCGACCAGCGCCTCTACGTCGCCACCCACGAAGGCGTCCACACCCCCGACGCCGACGGGAAGCCCGAGCTGGTGGGCGACAGCAAGGACGACTTCATGGGCTTCACCCTGGCCGATGACAAGACCTTCTACGCCAGCGGTCACCCGACCTCCGGCGGCAACAAGGGGCTCATCAGGAGCACCGACGCGGGCAGGACCTGGAAGTCGCTGTCCCTGTCCGGCGAGGCCGACTTCCACGCACTGGACTTCGCCCACGGCACGGTCTACGGCTACGACTCCACCAACGGCCTGGTCCGCACGACCAAGGACGGCGTCTCCTGGAAGGACGGGGCCCGGCTCGAAGCCCTCGACATAGCGGTCAGCCCCACCGACCCCGGCGTCATCCTGGCCACCACGGCCGAGGGGGTCGCCCGAAGCGGCGACGGCGGGAAGACCTTCGCCCCAGGGCAGAAGCCCGCGATGACCTTCCTCTCCTGGAGCACGAAGGACGCTCTCTACGGCATCGACCCCTCCGGCGGCCTGCACCGCAGTACGGACGGCGGCACCACGTGGAAGAAGGTCTCCGCCGTGCCGGGCGGCCGGCCACAGGCACTCACGGCCGTCGCCGCCGAGCACGTCCTGGCCGCCACTCGGACCGGGGTGTTCGAGTCGAAGGACGGCGGCCGGACGTTCGAGAAGCGGATGGCCGTCACGTCGAGCGGCGGCCACTGATCGGTCCGGGCGCCGCGACCCGGGTGTGCGCCGGAGGGACCGCGACGGGCGGTCGTAACGCTCCTCGGAAGGTTCCTCAGACAGCCATCATGACGAGCATGGCGCACATCGTGCCGCCCATGCCGATATGGGCCGTCAGAGCCGCGCCCGGCGACGTGCCCGGCGGGCGGCGCCGGCTCCGGTTGCCCCCTGCCGCATGGCGCCTGGTCGCTCCCGGCCGGGCCCGGTCCCAGACGGAGAGGGCCAGGGAGGCGACGAACACCACGACCGCGTCGGGCAGGGCGAGCAGCCGCCGTGCCCAACGGCTCCTGTCCGCACCGCGGCCCACACCCGCGCGCCGGTCGGTGCCGCGGACCCGCGCCCACACGGAGGCGACGATCGACAGCAGGAAGTACACGGCCAGGGCGACGAGAACGCCCCGCCAGACGGAGGCCGAACCGCTCACCGCGGCGCTCTCGGTGGCCCCGGCCGTCATGTCGTGGGCGGTCATCCCCGAGGAGTGGTCCATGCCTTCCGCGCCCCCGGCCGTCCCCGTCATCCCGTGGGCGTCGGCCGCCCCGGCGGATCCGTGCCCGTGGCCGTGACTCACGCCGGCCATCGAGTGGCCGCCCAGCGCGAGGACCGGACCGGAGTCGGTGCCCGGCATGGCGAGCGTCATGATGACCATGGCGGCGCTGCCGAGCACGTGATGCGTCCAGCGGCGGCCCTGTCGCCAGCCGTGCAGCCGAGCCTGACGTACGGACAGGGCCACGCTGCCGAGCCCGACGGCGGTGAAGCCCGTCACCCACCACAGGCTGTGGTCCCCGAAACCGGCCGCCGTAGCCGGCAGGAACATCGCGGCCATGCCACCGGCCATGACGACATCGCCTCCGGCCGCGAACCGGGCCTCTTTGCTGTCGGCGGCGGCCAGCCGGGCCGCGCTCAGCACGGCCACGAGCGCGGCCACCGAGGCCAGCGTCCAGGTCAAGGCCGGACTTCCCATCACTGCCCTCCGCTCACTGCCCTCCGCGCCGCTGTCTACGGATGTCCTTAGTACGTAGGGAGGTCGGGAGGTGTTCAGGAGGGAGTGTTCGGAAGGGAGTTCTCCTTGAGCCCATGCTTACCCCCTACGGGTATATTGGCGGCCAGTCGTCTGACCGGACACTCACCGATCACGCAGAGGCAAGTGATGACACGACCGGGAGCTTGGGCGCGTGCTGCCCTCATCGCTCTCCTCGCGGCATTCGCCGTACTGGTTCATCACGAGTCGCCGGCGGTGCCGGTCGGCCCGGCCGCCTCGCCCGCCGCGCATGTGATGACGCCCGCCGGACACGAAAGTGCCGCGGCACGTGCCGCAGAGCCGATCGCGGCCGCCCTGTCGACGGCGATCAGCGCTCATGGCCCGGCCTGCGACGGCATGCCCCTGCAGCACTGCTCGACCGCCAGCCTTGAGGTCGTCAAGCTCGCGCCACCCGCTCGGTCCCCGGCGCCGCAGGATCCTGCCGCGCACGAGGCGGTCACCTCCGGGGCGACGGCCGCCGGGACGGTGGGCCGGGCGCCCCCGGACCTGTCTGTCCTCTCCCAGTTGCGCATCTAGGCCGTGCCCAACGGCTTCCTCGCGCCCCTTTTCCGCGCCGAGGAGCCGTCCCAGCACGCCAACTCCCGTATGCGCACACTGAGATCGAGGACACTCATGAACAGCATCAACCGCCGCTCCGTCCTGCTCGCCGGGCTCGGCGTCGCGGGCGCCGGCACGCTCGCCGCCTGCAGCGGCGACTCCAGCCCGACACCCGTCCTGGTCGATCCCTCCGGCTCGGCGGTCGCAGCGACCGAGAAGAAGCGGAGGAGCACCGGCAGGACGCGGAACGTGACCCTGACCGCGGCACCGGCCGTGCTCGACCTCGGCGGCGGGGTCACGGCCAGGAGCTGGGCCTACGGCGGCCAGGCCCCCGGCAAGGAGATCCGCCTGTCCGTCGGCGACACCCTGGCCGCCGAACTCTCCAACCAGCTGCCGAACCGGACCACCACGTCCATCCACTGGCACGGCCTCGCCATGCGCAACGACATGGACGGCGTGCCCCCGGTGACCCAGCAGTCCGTCCGAGCGGGCGCCAAGTTCACCTACCGCTTCGTCACCGACGCCCCCGGCACGTACTTCTTCCACCCCCACGTCGGCCTCCAGCTCGACCGGGGCCTGTACGCGCCGCTGATCGTCGAGGACCCCGAGGAACCGCTGGCGTACGACGACGAATGGGTCGTCGTCCTCGACGACTGGGTCGACGGTGTCACCGGCACCCCCGACGAGGTCCTCGCCGAGCTGCGGCAGGGCATGGGCGGCATGGACGGCATGTCGATGAAGTTCATGCTGATGGGCGCCGAGAGCGAGCTGCTCTGCGGCGACGCCGGCGACGTGAGGTACCCGTACCACCTGGTCAACGGCCGTGTCCCCACCGACCCCGCCGTCCATCGGGGCAAGCCCGGTCAGCGGGTCAGGCTGCGTCTCGTCAACGCGGGCGGCGACACGGCGTACCGGGTGGCGCTCGGGGGCCACAGGATGACCGTCACCCACACCGACGGGTTCCCCGTCGAGCATCAGCAGGTCGACGCCCTGCTGATCGGCATGGGGGAGCGGTACGACGTCCTGGTCACCCTCGGCGACGGTGTGTTCCCGCTCGTCGCGCTGGCCGAGGGCAAGGACGCCACCGGCATGGCACTGGTCCGTACGGCATCCGGCGGCGCGCCGAGGGCCACCGTCCGCCCGAAGGAACTGGACGGCAGGATCCTGACGGCGTCCCGGCTGCGCGCGGCCGACGACGTCCGGCTGCCGTCCAGGAAGGTGGACCGGGTGCACCGGGTCGAGCTGACCGGCGGCATGGACAAGTACGACTGGGCCATCAACGGCAAGCCCTACGACATGGCCGACCCGACCGCGAGTCCGCTCACGATCGAGGAGGGGCAGCGGGTCCGGCTGGACTTCGTCAACGGCACGGAGATGTGGCACCCGATGCACCTGCACGGCCACACCTACCAGCTCGGGAACACCGGCCCGCGCAAGGACACCTCCATCGTCCTGCCCAGGGGGAAGCTGTCCGTCGTCTTCGACGCCGACAACCCGGGCCGGTGGATGCTGCACTGCCACAACGCGTACCACGCAGAGGTCGGCATGATGGCGCTGGTCGCCTACCGGAACTGAGCGCCGGCGTTCACGGCCGTGTGGCGGCGAAGTACGGCATGGAGTCGAGGTTGGTGATCTCGATGTTCTTGCCGGTGCGCGGGGCGTGTATGGCCTTGCCGTCGCCCACGTAGAGGCCGTTGTGCTGGCTGTCGTTGTACCAGTAGATGATGTCGCCCGGCTGGAGGTCGGCGCGGGCGACCTGCCGGCCGGCGTTGTACTGCTCGTTGACCGTCCGCGGCAGTGCGACGCCGGCGGCACGCCAGGACGCGCCGGTCAGACCGGAGCAGTCGTAGGAGTCGGGGCCGGTCGAGCCCCACTCGTAGGGCTTGCCGAGCTGCGCGTAGGCGAATTCGAGCGCGGTGCGGGCGCGGCCGCTCGCCGGGCCGTTGTAACTGGCGGCGCTGTCGCTGCTGCCGGCGGCCCGGTCGGCCTCGGCCTCGGCGGCCCTGAGTTCGGCGCGCTGCTCGGCAGTGAGGCTGTTCAGAAGCCTCTGGGCCTTGCGGAGCTTGCTCTGGATCTCCTGCTTCTTCTCGCTCATCCGCTCCTGTGCCTCGCGGGCCGCCGCAAGCTTCTCCAGCGCCTCGGCGCGGGTCTGGGCGAGTTCCCGCTGCTTCTGCTGAAGGCTGTGGAGCAGGGTGGTCCGGCGCGAGCTCGTACGGTCCAACAGCTCGGCCTGGGACAGGTAGTCGTCCGGGTCGGCCGACAGGAAGAGCCGCACGCTCGGGTCCAGGCCGCCGTCCCGGTACTGCGACGCGGCGACCGGGCCCATCTCGGCGCGTATCTCGTTGATCTCGGCCTGCCGGGCGGCGACCTTTTCCTGCGCCGCGTTGGCGGCCTTCTGCAGGTCAGCCTTCTTCCCCTGAGCGCTGTTGTACTCCTCGGTGGCGGCCTCCGAGTCGTGGTAGAGCTCCTCGACCTCCTCGCGCACCTTCTCGATGGAGGGCTTCGGGTCGGCCTGGCTCTGCGCGGTCGACAGCAGGGAGAACGCCCCAGCCGACGCCGCCAGTACGGCGAGCCGGGGACGGGTCGGCGGCTTGGGTCGGCGGTGGTTTCCCATCCTGCGGCAACTCCTCTGTAGTGCCCGCGCGGGCGATGGCGCGGTTGCGCGCGCGGTGTCGCCGGCCTCGATCAAGGACGCTAGCAACTTAGTAGATTCGTAGATGAGGTCGCAATGCGGGACCGCGAAGCCGGGGATCCGCCGACCGTGGAGCGGGCGATTCGTCCGGCTATCCGAGGGTGGGTACGCAGCCGAACAGCAGCGGAATCACCGGCACCACCGCTGCCGCGGCGGCGACCGTCCCGCGGAGCGCGACATGCGGTCGCCGCTGAGGCGCGAGCACCCGCCGCATCCGGACCACCGCGCTCGGACCGCCCACCGCGAACGCGCCCACGGGCGCCGCCTTGGCCGCCGCCATCTCGTACATGGCCGTGGCCAGCTCCTCGCGGGACCGACGGCGCAGCGCCCGGTCGTCGGCGATCATCTCCAGGAGCACGGAGGTCTGCTCCTTGCCGTGGCGGGCGAGCGGCAGCCGTCGGAAGACCCGGGCGAACGCCTGCGTGGCGGCCATGACCAGATGGTGGCGGCCCGCGATGTGCGAACGCTCGTGTTCGAGTACGGCTTCGAGCTGTCCCGGGGACAGCAGCCGCAGGGCGCCCGCGGTGATCACTACACGCGGTTGGTGTCCGGGGAGGCAGTAGGCGGCGGGCCGGTCGTGTTCAAGGACCGTGGCGCACAGGTGGGGTGAGCGTCGCCCCACCATGTCCAGGACCTCCCGGTGGCGGGAGCGGGTACGTCGGCCACGGAGCACTTCGAAGACGAAGCAACCCAGCACGAGCAGCACCACGGAGAGCGGGAGAGTGATCGCCAGGCGGTCGGCGACCGTCGGATCGGGCGCGGCGGTCGTGGCCGTCGCGGTGGTCAGACCGCAGGAGTGCAGAACGGCGATCAGGTCGGCGTGCAGATGCTCGGTAGGGGCGGCGAGGTGGTACGCGGCCAGGGCGACGGCGATGGTGAACGACACGGTCAGCCCGTGCCAGACGGCCACGGCCAGGGCCGGTGCGCGATGCGGCCAGGCGCTGCGCAGCAGCAGCCGCGGTGCGAGGAAACCGACTCCCGCCGCGTAGCCGAGCAGCGCGGGCGCCGCGTTCACGACTCGGCCCGCCGTCCCACCGTGCGCAATGCCTCGCGCAGGGCGCTGATCTCGTCGGGATCCATCTGCTGGACGAAGTGGGCCAGCGCCACCGGGCGGTCCTCGCTCGCGCCGAGCGCGTCCTCCATGAGCGCCGCCGCGTACTCCTCACGGCTGCGCACCGGCGTGTACAGCCAGGCCCGGCCCTGCTTGGTGCGTAGCAGCCAGCCCTTGTTGTAAAGGATGTTCGTCACGGTCATGACGGTGGTGTACGCGAGCGGGCGCTCCTCGTTGATGTCGTCGACGACCTCCCGCACCGTCGCCGGCCGCTGCCACCGCCAGAGACGGTCCATGATCTCCGCTTCGAGGTCCCCCAGGCGCCGCATGATCCGCTCCTTTGCCACCGCAGTACGCAGCGCCATAGTAGAACGTGGCTTCAGGACGGTCGTGACCTGTCAGTCGGGGCCGCTCCAGTCGAAGGGGAAGTACTTGCTCGACCTGCCGGAGCGCTCCCAGGAGAAGCCGAAGGCGTCGGCGCGGTCCAGGGTGGCCCGACCCCATGTGGCGACCTGGCCCGGCCCGACCTCGGCGCCCGGGGCGTTGTGGACCTGGACGCGCGCGCCGTCCGGGGTGGTCGGGCCGGTGAGGGCCTCGGCGGTCGCGGTGACCCGCCCCGGAACCTCGGCCCGCCAGGTCGCGAGGTCCTCGTCGATCTCCACGTGGACGGGGGCGACGTCCATGCCGCGCATCTCCGGGTGGAACATCTCCCCGAACTGCGCCGGCCATCCGCCCGCCTCACCGCCGAAGACGGCCCCGAGCGCGGCCCGCTGCCGGTCGTCGGCCCGTTCGTCGAGGAAGACCGCCGCGTACGGTTCGGTGTGGGTGCCGGCCCACGGGTTGCCCTCGAAGGAGCCGAGCATCAGGACGTTGAGATCGTCGAGCCGTACGTCACCGAAGTTGCCGTCCCGGATGTGCCAGACCAGTACGCCTTCGCAGTCGCCGTAGGTCGGAGGCTGCGCGAACGTGCAGGGACACGGTATGGCGCACTTGCACACATCGAACCAGTCACCGGCCAGGTGCCAGCGTGTACCGGTGGTGGCCTGTTCTGTCATCTCGCTTCCCTCCTGACGAGCCCGAAGGGCTCACTCGGAGTGGCGAGACCGCGTGTCCCGAGCCCGCTCCCGGGATCGGGAGAGTGGCCTCACCTCCAGCTTGCACCTCACCTCGCACGCGGGGAACCCGTCCCCGTGATCCCCGTCCGCGCGCGTCCACGGAACGCGGCCGCACGGGCGGATCACATACCGTCCATCGACGGCATCGAGCCCTGCAGCCCCGGCAGCAGCCAGTCCTGGAACGGTGCGAGCACGGCCAGGACGAGGAAGACGACCCCCACGGCGCGGGCGAGCAGCGGCCCGCGGGACCACAGCTTCTCCACGAGGATCACAAGGGCCAGTCCGGCCATCGCCGCCACGTTCATCACGCCGAGCGGAACGAGGACGACCATCAGCCCGGCGCAGCAGCCGACGCAGTAGGCGCCGTGGTGGACCCCCACCCGCAGATCGCGGGCCGGTCGCCGGAAGCCCGCGTAGCGCACCAACTGGCTCAGCGGGTCGCGGCAGTGCCGCAGACAGACGTTCTTGAGGGGACCGAGCTGGTACAGGCCCGCGAGCAGGAAGGCGATCGAGCCGATCCAGCGTCCGGCGGTGGGATGGTCCTCCACCAGGTCGCCGGTGAAGGCCAGAGCGGCGTACGCGAGCAGGCCGAAGGCCGCCCAGACCAGCAGATATCCGCCCATGAACGCCCCGGTGCGGGCGGTCCGTGCCCAACCGGAGGACTGCCGGCCGATTCCCCGCACCCAGGTGATGGCCACCGGCGCCATGGACGGCAGCATCATGGCCGCCATCATCGTCACCCAGAGCAGCAGGAACAGGGGCAGCGCCATCCCCATCGTGCCGGGCTCGACCCCCATGTCCCGGGCCTGACCTATCGTCAGCACCCAGGCGGGCACCGCGATCAGCACCACCAGGAGCCAGGCGGCCGCGAGCTCCCGCGCCGGCAGCAGTCTCCCGCCCGCTCCGGTCGGAGCGGGCGACCGGGTGGATACGAGGGTGGAGATCCGGATCTGGCGCATCGGTGTTCCCCTGCGGATGCTTCCAGGAGAGCACGCCTCCACCCGCGATGCGACCTGGTCAGACCGGACTCCTACGGGACCCGGGCGAGTGACCCGGGCCCCACGGCGTGATCAGGGGCGGACGAGACCCACATCCGAGGGTGCGGACTCGGCGGGTGTGCCGGTCGCGTGCCGCATGGTGTACGGACGCAGGTTCCAGGCCCCGACCGTGTAGCGGAGGCTTCCGCCGCCTCCGGAGCGGGCCTCGATCCGCCAGGGTGTGCCGCCGACGGGGTAGAACCGCAGGGTCAGGGTCTGCCCCGATGGCAGGTAGAGCTCGGCGACGGAGCGGTCCACCACCAGGCGCAGTTCGACCGGGGCACCGGCCGCGGCCTTCGCCTCGGGGCAGGGGACGCGGAACGTGCCGCCGTGGGCGCGCGGGTCGAGGGAGGAGTGATCCCGGTCGACGACGAGTTCGCCGGCCTCGGGGTCGATCCGGATGTCCAGGTACTCGGTGCCGTCCGCCGAGGTGACCAGCCGTAGCCCGGTCGCCGAGGTCGCGGTGCGGGGTTCCAGGCGGGCCGTGAGATCGAAGCTCGGGCCCACCGTGCCCAGTACGGCGGTGCCGCTGGTCTCGCCCGTGGCGGTCACCGCGCGCTCGTCGCGCAGCGCGAGGAGTTCCGCCGCAGGGCGCTGGCGTACGGAGCCGTCCTCGGCGAGGGTCACCTCGCGCGGGAAGGTCAGCAGCCCGGACCAGCCCGCCTCGCGCACCCACTCGGGGTCGCGGGCCTCCCAGGCCCAGCCCCACAGCAGCCACCGTCCGTCGGGGGCGGACAGCAGCGCCGGGGCGTAGAAGTCCGGGCCGTGGTCGAGCAGGGCGGGGGTGTCGGCGAGGAAGCGGCCGTCCTGCTCGCGGCCGGGGAAGGCCACGGTGCGGCGGGGTCCGAGTTCCGGGTCCCAGGCGCCGACGAGCAGCGCGCCGCGTCCGTTCGCGTGCAGGTACTGCGGGCACTCCCAACCCAGCCCGGTGTCGCCGTCCGGTGCCACCGTCCGCGGCGCCCCGGCCAGGAACGGCCCCCGGTACTCCCACCGTTCGAGGTCGTCGGACTCGTAGAGCAGCGCAGCGGCCCGGCCGTCCGCCAGGGCGGCGCCGACCAGCATGCGCCAGCGGCCCGCCTCACGCCACACGTACGGATCGCGGTACATCGTCGCGCCGTCGGGCAGGTCGGGGATGAGCAGGCTGCCGCGCGGTGTCCAGGTGACACCGTCGTCCCGGGACTCGGCCGTGGTGACGGGCTGTGCCCAGCGGTCGGTGCGATAGGCGGAGTAGAAGGCGATCAGGCGGTCGCCGTGGGAGACGGCGTTGCCGGAGAAGCAGCCGTCGGCGTCCTCGCCGCCCGGCGTGGGCGTCAGGGCGACGGGCAGTTCCTCCCAGTCGATCAGGTCGGGGCTGCGGAAGTGGCCCCAGTGCATGTGCGCGTGCTCGGGTCCGTACGGGTTGTACTGGAAGCACACGTGGTAGTGGCCGTCGTGGAAGGCCAGTCCGTTGGGGTCGTTGATCCAGTTGCGGGGCGGGCGCAGGTGCGCGACGGGCAGGTGGGGGTCTGCGGGCAGGACGGACACGCAGGGGTCCTTTCGGGTGGGGGAGTCGAGGAGCGCGGTCAGCCCTTGACGCCGGTGGAGGCGATGCTGTTGACGAACGAGCGCTGGAAGGCCACGAACAGGGCCAGGATCGGCACGGTGATCATGGAGGAGTACGCCATGATCTGGCCCCAGCCGACGTTGAGTTGGAAGAAGTAGGAGATGCCGACCATCACCGGCCGCAGCTCCTCGCTCTGGACGACCATGAGCGGCCAGAGGTAGGAGTTCCAGGCGGGCAGGAAGGTCAGGATCGCGACGGTGGCGACGGCCGGTCCCGACAGCGGCATGACGATGCGGCGGTAGATGGTGAACCAGCCGGCGCCGTCCACGATGGCCGCCTCGTCGATCTCCTTGGGGATGCTCTGGAAGTACTGGTGGAAGAAGAAGATCGAGAAGGCGTTCGCGACGAACGGCACGATCTGCACCTGGTAGGTGTCCATCCAGCCGGTCGTCCACTCCAGGTGGAAGCCGTTGACACGGAGCAGCGGCAGCTGGTTGACCCACCACACCAGCGGCAGCGCGAAGGTCTCGAACGGCACGATGAGCGTGGCGATGACCGCGGTGAGGACGGCCTTGCGGCCGGGCCAGCGCATCCGGGACAGGGCGAACGCGGCCAGGCTGTTGACGACGATGCCGAGCACCACGGTGATCGAGGAGATCAGCACGGAGTTCAGCAGGAACCGTGCCGCGGGGACGCGCTCGAAGACGCCGGTGTAGTTGTCGAGCGACAGGGCGCCGACGGGGAGGAAGGCGCGCGGGGAGCCGAGGTCGCCGAAGATCTGGTCGTCCGGCTTGAACGACGAGACCAGCATGAACAGCAGAGGGAGCGCGAAGACCAGGGCAAGGACGATGCGGCCGGCGTGACCGGCGAAAATCCGCAGGAAGGAGGTCATGTCAGTCCTTCTCCCGGGTCAGGAAACGCTGGACGAGGGACACGGCGAGCACCAGCACGAAGAAGACGAGCGAGATCGCCGAGGCGTACGCGGTCTGCTGCTGGTCGTAGCCGGTGTGTACGGCCTGGTGGACCACGGTGGTGGTGGAGTCGAGCGGGCCGCCTTGCGTCATCACCCGGATCTGGGTGAACAGGCTGAACGCCGCGATGGTGATGGTGACCAGCACGAAGGTGCGGGTTTCGCGCAGGCCGGGCCAGGTGACATGGCGGAACCGGTGCCAGCGGGTGGCGCCGTCCAGGTCGGCGGCCTCGTACAGCTCGGCGGGGATGGTCTGGAGCCCGGCCAGCCAGATGATCATGTGGAAGCCGACGCCCTGCCACACCGACATCAGGATGACGGCGGGCATCGCGGTGGCCGGGTCGCCGAGCCAGTCCGGGCCGTCGACGTGGCCGAGGGTGAGCGCCGAGAGGACGCGGTTGACCAGGCCGTCCTGCCGGTAGAGGAAGGTCCACAGCAGGGACACCACGACCATCGAGGTGACGACCGGCAGGAAGTAGACGGTGCGGAAGAAATTGACGCCGCGCACCTTGGCGTTGACCAGCAGCGCCAGCACCAGGGCGAGCCCGGCCTGGAGGGGGACGACGACGGCGGCGAAGTAGGCCGTGTTGCGCAGGGACTTGTAGAAGACCGGGTCTTCGAAGAGCCGGGTGAAGTTGCGAAGGCCCACGAAGCGGGCCGGGGTGGGCGAGATGAGCCTCGCGTCGGTGAACGCGAGGGCGAAGGCGAGGGCGACCGGTACGACGAGGAAGACGATCAGCAGCACGACGGCCGGGGTGGCCATGCCGAGGGCGGTGAGCCCCTCACGGCGGCGGGCGTTGGTCGTTCGGGTTCGCCGGACCGGACGCAGCCGGCCGAGGGCTGCGATCATGGTGGTCACGGTGGCTCCAGGGGAAGCCGGTCCGGTTCGGGCGCGCGGGGAGAGCACAGGCGGGGCCCGAACCGGACCGGGGTGGGTCAGCCGGCGTAGTTGTCGTTCGTCCTGAGGTTGTTGTCGATGTCCTTCGCGGCCTGGCCGAGCGCGGTCTTCGGGTCGGCCCCGGCGAGGACGTCCTGCGCCGCCTTCTCGAACTCGGTGGAGATGTAGGGGTAGGCCGGGGTCACCGGGCGCACCACCGCGAACTTCCGGGCGTACTCGACGAGTTCGCTGAACTTCCCGCCCGGCTGGTAGCCGTCGACCTGCTTGGCGGCGGCCTCCGTGCCGGGAAGGGTGCCGGTGGCCTTGGCGTAATCGACGAAGTACTTCGTCTGGCGGGAGAACTTCAGCCACGCCTGCGCCCCGTCCTTGTTGGAACAGCTGGAGCTCATCGCCCACTGCCAGGACGCACCGCCGATCTTGGGTCCGTCGCCGAAGTCGACCGGCGGGATGATCGCCAGGTCGTCGCCGAGCTTCTCGGCGTTCTTGGCCGCGTTCCAGCTGCCGTCCCACTGGATGGCGCTCTTGCCGGCCAGGAAGTCCTTGTTGGGGTCGGCGCCGGACTTCTTCGCCATGTAGCCCTTGGACACCAGGGAGCGGAACCAGGTCGCCCACTCCACGGACTTCTCGCCGTCGAGCGTGCCCGAGGCGGACTTGTAGCCGTCGCGGTCGATCAGGTCGCCGCCGAAGCCCTGCAGCTGCGGGGAGTAGGCGTACGACCACCACTCACCGCTGCCGCCGGTGCCCATCTCCAGCGGGTACTGGAACTTCCCGCTCTTCTTCAGCTTGGCCAGCGCCGCGTCGAACTCGTCCTTCGTCCACGGCTTGTCGATGCTCGGTATGCGGATGCCGTTGTCGTTCAGCACCGACTTGCGGGCGAAGAAGGCCAGCGAGACGTCGTAGAAGCCGAACCCGTAGACCTTGTCCTTGTAGCGGCCGACGGTGCTGGGCAGCTGGTCGGACAGCGGCACCTCGGCGCCGGAGACGTCGATGGGGGCGAGGTAGCCGCCCCAGGCCCAGTTGGCCACGTTGGGGCCGTCCACATCGAGCAGACAGGGCAGCTTGCGGGCCGAGGCGGCGGCCACGACGGAGTTGTTGTAGTCGCTCTGCGGGAACGCCTGGAGCTTGACCTCGTACGTGCTCTGGGAGCCGTTGAAGTCCTTGATGATCTTCTTGACGACGTCCAGCTCGGCCGAGTTGCCGGCGTTGTGCGTCCACAGGGTGAGCGTGTCGCCGTCGGCTCCGGACGAGCCGCTGCCGCTTCCGGTCGCGCATCCGGCGACCAGTGCGGTCGCCGCGAGGGCGGCTACACTCGCACCCGCGAGGCGCCTGGTTCTGAACACCACGAGGTTCCTCCATCTCACTGAGACGGGTCTTGCCGGACCCGCCCTGGCGACCGGTTGCCACGGTCGCTGTTCTTGGTGGTCGTCCCGCCGCCCGGGTCGCGTCCGGGCGGCGGGACAGCCGTCTTCGGGTGTGCCGCCTCAGCCCGCGGCGGGTGCACCGATGGAGGCACGCTCCCGCAGCGGCATGGGCACACGGTGTACGACCGCTTCGAGCGGCCCCCTGCGGAGGATCAGCTCCACGGCAAGGCGGCCGAGCTGGTGATGCGGCAGCTTCAGCGTGGTGAGCGCAGGGCGCAGGACGGCCGCGATGTCCTGGTCGTCGAAGGAGACCACCGACACATCGCCCGGCACCGACAGACCCGCCTCGCCGAGCGCCTGGTACGCGCCCATGGACACCCGGTCGGTCAGGCACACCAGTGCCCGGGGCCGGTGCCCCGCCGCGAGCAGCGCGGACACCTCCCGGAAGCCGTCGCGCGTGTCCCAGTCGCACTCGACGACACCGTCCAGACGCGCGCCGCCCTCCCGCAGGACCTCCTCCAGACCGCGCATCCGCTCGTTGCCTGCGATGATCCCCTCGGGCGTGGCCGGAACGGCCTGGTGGCCGCCGATCGCCCAGATGCCCTCGGTGTGACCGGCGGCGAGCAGGGCGCGGGCCGCGTCCCGGCCCGCCTCCAGCTCGTCCGGCACGACGGACGGCGCGTCGAAGCCTGGGGCCAGGCAGTTCAGCAGCACGACCCGGCGCCCGAACAGCTCCTTGGGCGGAGTGACGTACCGGGTGAACATGGACGCGTAGATCACCGCGTCGACCTGCCGGTCCAGCAGCGCGTGGACCAGCGACGACTCGGCATCACGGTCGCCGCCCGCCTCCGTGATGAAGAGCAGGTTGTCCCGCTCCCGGGCGGCCTCCATCGCGCCGCGGATCACGTCGCCCGCGAAGGGCGTCGTGGTGATCCGGTCGGAGACGAACCCGATGGTCTGGGTGGACTTGGTGCGCAGGCTGCGAGCGGTCACGTTGGGGCGGTAGCCCAGCTCCCGGGCGGCCTCCAGCACCTTCTTCCGGGAGGCGTCGGAGATGCGCATGTCGGTGCGGCCGGACAGGGCGAACGACGCGGTCGTCGGCGAGACGCCCGCCCTGCGGGCGACGTCGGCCATGGTCACGCGGCGTTCGGACATCAGCGGCTCAGCTCCGTTGTTAAATCGGATTAGCAAGTTGCGACGAGAGTGGGCCGCGCGTGGCCTGATGTCAACACTCCGGCTATATCGAATGGGAAACGGTGACTATATGAGCCGTTTTGCGGGGCCTTTGCGTGACGCCGAAGTAAAACGGCATGCATTAGCTCTTGCGTTAGCAGGAGCGGCGCGCGAACGATGCCGAGCCATCCGGTTAAACCGATTTGGCATGCCGTCCGGCCCTGCCGCGCAGCACCCAGGAGTCAGCCATGAGGAGAAGAACAGCCCTCACTGTCGTGTCCGCCGCCATCGGCGGCGCCGTCGTACCGCTCTCGTTCGCTCCCACCGCCACGGCCGCCGGCGAACCGCGCGGTCCGCAAAGCCCCACCGCCCGCTGGGACTTCGACGAGCGCACCGGCACCGTCACCCGCGAGGCCGTCTCCGGATCCGACGACCCCGTCGCGTATGTCTTCGCCGACGCCCGCTACAAGCCCGACAGCGATCCCGTGCGGCGCCGCGGCGTGAGCGGCAGGGCGCTGTACTTCGACGGCTACTCCACCTTCGTCACCGCCGACGGCCCCGGCGAGCTCGACGCCGGCGGGGGAGTCACCGTCGACACCTGGATCGCCCCGTACGCCTACGAGCACGGCATCGACGGCAAGCCCCAGGCCCTGGTCAACCAGCACGACCCGGACACGAGGACCGGCTTCCTGCTCGGCCTGCGCCGTTTCGGGCAGATCGTCTTCCAACTCGGCTTCGGCACCGACCTCGTCGAGGTCAGGGGAGCCGCCGACCAGCCCGCCGCCAAGGGCCGCTGGACCCACGTCGCCGCCACCTACGACCCGGCCGCCCGGCAACTGCGCCTCTACCGCGACGGCCGGCCCATCGGCACCGCCACGACTCCGGACGAGGCGCCCCAACTGGCCGCGAAAGAGCCGCTGTTGATCGGCCGACACAACCGCCCCACAGTGCTCAACGGCGAGTTCCACGCCAACATGTACATGGGCCTGATGGACAGCCTCGTCATCCGCCCGGGAACCCTGGACGACGAGACGGCGCGGCGCGAGCACGCCGAGCGACTCGCGGCACTCCCCGGCAATCGTGTGCCCCGCCCGGACACGACCCTGGACGGGGCCCGTCTCGACGGCGACCGGCACCGCCCCCAGTTCCACATGCTGCCGCCCTGGCACTGGATGAACGAGCCGCACGCGCCCGTGTACTTCAAGGGCAAGTACCACATCTTCTACCAGCACGACCCGCTCGGCCCGTACTGGGGCCAGATCCACTGGGGGCACGCGGTCAGCACCGACATGGTGCACTGGCGGGACCTGCCCATGGCCCTCGCGCCCGCCGCCGACTCGGTCGGGCCGGACGGCTGCTGGTCGGGTTCGGCGTACGTCGACGGCGACCGAGGGCCGGTGCTCTTCTTCACCGGCGGCGACGACCGCCTCCCCTACCGCCAGCGCACCGGCATGGCCGTGTCGTCCTACCAAGCCGACCGGGACACGGACCTGCCCACCTGGACGATGAAGTCGGGGCCGGTCACCGAAGCCCCGGCCGGGCTCCCGGCCGGCCCCGGCACGGCATGGGCGGAGAACTTCCGCGACCCGTTCGTCTGGGAGGAGGACGGCACCTGGTACCAACTCGTCGGCAGCGGCATCGTCGACTACGACGGCACCCAGGTCACCAGGAAGTACGGCGGCACCGCACTCGTCCACACCGCCCGCCGCCCCGAGGGGCCGTGGACGTACCGAGGCCCCCTGCACCACAACGACCTCGCCACCGTCCCCGAACCCGGAGAGGCGTGGGAGCTGCCCGTCCTCCTCCCCCTGCCCGGCCCAAAGGGCAGCCGCACCGGCAAGCACATCCTGCTGGTCAGCCCGTGGTGGGAGGCGTTCCACCCGAACGCCGTCAAGCACACCTACTACTGGATCGGCACCTTCGACAAGGACACCTGCCGCTTCACGCCCGACCACGACAAGCCCCGCGAGTTCGACTTCGGCGAGCACTTCACCGGCCCGTCCGGCTTCGTCACCCCCGACGGCCGCTCCGTCCTCTTCAGCATCACCCAGGACCGCCGCAGCGAACAGCAGCACGCCCAGTCCGGCTGGGCGCACAACGCCGGCATGCCCGTCAGCGTCTGGCTCCGCCCGGACGGCACCCTCGGCGTCGAACCCATCGCCGAGGCGGCCCGTCTGCGCGGCAAGCAGCTCGCCCGGATCCGGCAGACCTCCGTCGAGGAAGCCGACCGCCGGCTCGCCGACGTCTCCGGCGACATGCTCGACATCGAGGCCGTCATCGACCCGCGCGACGCCACCACCATCACCCTGGCCGTCCGGGCGAGCGCCGACGGCAGCGAACAGACCCTGCTCTCCTACGACACGACCGAGCACCGCTTCTCCCTCGACCGCGGCCGCTCCAGCCTCGACCCGGACGTACGCAAAGGCGTCCACGCCGGGACGGTCGAACTTGACGGCGGACAGCTGAAGTTGAGGGTGCTGCTCGACCACTCGATGCTGGAGGCGTACGTCAACGGCACTAACAGCCTCACCAGCCGCACCTACCCCACCCGCGAGGACGCCACCGGCCTGCGCCTGACCGCCGAGGGAGGCGCCGCGCAGATCGTCTCCCTGGACGTCTGGCGCATGAACGGCGCCTACGACACCGCCGTCGCCCCCGCCGCCTACGACCCGCCACGCCCCACGGACGTCGACGCCCTCCCCAACCACGACTTCGCCACCGGCGACCTCACGGGCTGGACCGTCGTCTCCGGCACCACCTTCAGCGACGCCAACGTGACCACCCGCACCGACTGGGGCTGGGGCGGCCCGTTCTACCAGTCCGAGACCCCCGCCGACCCGACCGGCCACCACCTGTGGGGCTTCAACCCGGACGCGGGCGGCGACGCCGCCACCGGCGTACTCCGTTCCGCCACCGTCGTCCTCGGCGGAGACGGCGTCGTCGACCTGCTCGTCTCGGGCGGCAACGACCCCGACCGTCTCTACGCCGCCGTCGTCCGCGCCGGCGACGGCAAGGTACTCGCCAAGGAGACCGGTCGCGGCACGGAGCAGTACCGCCGCGTCGTCTTCGACCTCGCGGCCCACATCGGGGAACGGATCTACGTCGAGGTCGTCGACGAGGCGGCGGGCGGCTGGGGCCACATCAACATCGACGATGTCAACGTGCCCGTCCGGCGGACATGACAGTGCGGGGGACGCCGGCGGCTCAGGCGGCCGCCGGCTTCCGGATGCGCGGGTGGTTCTCCAAGGCCCAGCGCACGGCCTTCGGCGGGCGTCCGTGTTCGTCAGCCGGCCAGCCGGTTCATCCTGCGGATCTGCTTGTCGAAGACCCCGGCGGGAGCCAGGCGGCGCAGTACGCGGGCGCGTCCGGCCAGGGGGCCGGCCGTGTAGCGCGGCTTCGGCTTCCTGTCGGTCGCCGCCGCGACGATCGCCTTGGCGACGACGGCCGGGGCGTCGCCGTCCCTGACCGCCTCCGCCATCACACGGTCGACGGCCTGCCGCTGCTTCGCGTACGCGTGCAGGGGGATGTCGGGCTTGGCGCTGTTGGCCTCGAACCCGGTCCGGGTGTAGGCGGGTTCGACGATGAGGGCCCGGACGCCGTGGTCGCGGACCTCGTGGTCCAGGGACTCGGTGTAGCCCTCGATCGCGTGCTTGGAGGCGGCGTAGGCGGCCGCCGAGGCGCAGGGCGATGAGCTGATCGGTGAGGTCGTCCGGGCCGGCTGGATGAGGGTCTGGGAGACCGTGCACCAGTCGCTGGGCGCTGATGCCGACAGCACCGCAGGCTTCTTCGCCTGCGGCATGCTCGGCAACACGCTCGCGGCCATCGGGCTTCCCTCGGCCGCCGGGCGGTGAGTGGGGGTGTTCCGGACGCGGAGGCGTCAGCGCACGCCTGCCGTGTCGAGCAGGGTGGTCACGGTGGGCGCGACGAGCCCGGTCAGGTTGTCGGCCTGAATCCCCGCGCGGGCGCTCGCGCCGTCGAAGACCAGGCTGAGCTGCCGGGCCAGCAGATCCGGATCGCCCGCCCCGCCCTGTTCGGCCTCGGCGCGGAAGAAGGCTGTCAGATTCGCCTTGACCTCATGGGCGACCTGGCTCGCGGGGTGGCTCTGGTCCTTGAGCTCGATCTGCACGGCCAGAAACGGGCAACCTCGGAACTCGGGCGCCCCTGCCTGCGATTCCACCTGCTCGAAGACGTGCAGGATCCGCTCGCGGGGTGACCGACCGTCGTCCGCCGTGGGCAGGAGGGTCGCCACATAGGCGGAGGTGCGCTCCTTCAGGCTCGCTGCCAGGAGCTCGTCCTTGCTCTCGAACAGCTGGTACATGGAGCGCTTGGACACGCCCGCCGCCTTGCACAGTGCTTCGACGCCGATGCTGACGCCGTCCCGATAGGTGAGCGTGGCCGCCGCCTCCAGTAGTCGCTCCCGGGGGCTTTGCTTCACTTCGGTCGTCATACCGCGAGGTTAACCCGAAGCGGACAAAATGAAAACCGATCGGTTTTCCGGAGGGAGGCTCCTGGTGCCCCGTGGAAGGGGTGAACGTCACTCATGACGTACGGGTCTCTCGGTCGGAGGACGCGGAGCGTTTCGCCGGGGGATGCCAGCCGCCGGTGACTTCCTTGACGGGCTTGTGGGGGAAGCGGCGCCGGGCGTACTCCTGCGCGTGGGAGCCCGGCAGGACGTAGAGGGTTTCCTTCTTCTCCTGGAGCGGTCGCAGCACGGTGTCCATGAAGGTCCTGCGGTCGTCCAGGTAAGGGCCCAGGACGTCCTCGCCGGCCGGGCAGACGGCGAGGCAGTAGCCGGACTTGTAGCCGGGCGGTGAGCTCAGGCTCTGCCACATGGAGGCGCTCTCGGAATCGCTGACCCGGGAGCGGTAGTCGGCGGCGTCCTCGCTGTCGGCCACGGTCTGCGCCCAGTCGGTGAACCCGCTCATGAACTCCCGGTAGTTGTGCGTGGTGCAGGCCAGCGCGTCGAAGGCGCCGTCCTTGGCGATGGCGCCGACCGGGCAGGCGGCCACGCACAACTTGCAGTCGATGCAGGGGTTGTAGTCGAGCGCCTGCCCGTACGCGCTCACTTCGGCGTCCATCAGGACGGTGACCAGCAGGATGAAGCTGCCGAACTTCGGGTGGATGACGTTGCGGTGCAGGCCCATCACACCGAGCCCGGCGGCCACCGCGACCGTCTTGTGCGCCACCACCCAGATCCGCTCGCTGGGGAAGCGGTCCATCTCCTGCGGGAAGCCGACAGAGGGATTGAGCGCGCGGTAGCCGGCGTCCTGGAGTGCCTGGGTGACGGTGCGGGCGGCGTGGTTGGCCTGTTCGTCGGTCTGGTGGAACTCCTGGTTGGCCACGCTGCGGGCGGGGGAGCGGCAGTTGTCGCGGTTCATCCGGACCGCCATCGCGATCAGAGTGCGGGTGCCGGGCAGCGCGGCCTGCGCGTGCTCGCGCTCGCCGGCCAGGTCGGGGTGGTCCAGGCTGACCGCGGCGGCGTCGTCCGCACCGGCCGCCAGACACAGCTCGCGCAGCCATTCCGCGTCGATCACCTCCGGCGGCTTCGCCCCGTCACCTGCCCCGCGCCGGGCGAGTACGGCCCGCACCGACGGGTGGGCGGCCAGCTTCGCCGGGAGCCTGGGGGTTGCGGCCGGGGCGGCCGGCTGCCTCGCCGGTTGCCCCTCCGCGTCGCGCGTGGCAGTCATCCGTACTCCTGGAGATTCGGGGTCCGAGGCTCGCCCTGACAGCGAGAAACCGATCAGTTTCATCACCGTAAACCGATCGGTTTCCATGGGCAAGGGGACTCTCGCGGCAGTTGGCTGCGGCCGACCGGACCAGGGGCGCGCACATCCGCGACAGCATGCCGGAGTGTCTCGTCGCCCTCGGGGACACGCCCACCCTGGAGAAGGCTCGTGCCGGCTGGCGACACCGCCGACGAGCGGGTCCCCGTCGCCGTGGGCTGAGTCCTGCGAGCGGAGTGCTGGTGATCCGTCGGCATCCCGCCGGGAGTCTGCCGGGCTTGCGCCCGGAAACCGATCGGTTTAACGTACTTGGAAACCGATCGGTTTCTCATTCTCTGGAGACACTCATGACCGTTTTGAAGGGCGCCAACGTCTTCGTCACCGGCGGCAGCCGCGGCATCGGCAAGGCGCTGGTGGAGGAGCTGTACGCGCGCGGCGCCGGCAAGGTCTACGCCACGGCCCGCGACCCGCGCGGCGTGACGCACCCCGACGCCGTCCCGGTCGCGCTGGAGGTCACCGACCCGGCCTCCGTGGCGGCCGCCGCCGAGCAGGCGGGGGACGTCACCATACTGATCAACAACGCCGGTGCCGCGGTCGGCGCGTCCTTCCTCGACTCCCCGGTCGACGACGTACGCCGGGAGTTCGAGACCAACTTCTACGGCCCGCTCCTCGTCACCCGGGCCTTCGTACCGGTCATCGAGCGCAACGGCGGCGGCCACCTCCTGAACGTGCACTCCGTGCTCTCCTGGCTGGCCCTCGGCGGCTCCTACAGCGCCTCCAAGGCAGCCCTGTGGTCGCAGTCGAACTCCCTGCGCCTGGAGCTCCAGCCGCGCGGCATCGCCGTCACCGGCCTGCACGTCGGCTACGTCGACACGGACCTGGCGGCCGATGTCGACGCGCCCAAGTCCGACCCCCGTGCGGTGGCCGCCCTCGCCCTCGACGGCGTCGAGACGGGAGCGTACGAGGTGCTCGCCGACGACGTCTCGCGGCAGGTCAAGGCGGGCCTGGCCGGCGACCTGGCGGGGCTGTACGCCCAGCTGGCGAAGTAACCCCTTCACACACCAGGAGCCGGCGAGATGCCCAGCCACCAGTCACGTCCCACGATCCACGTTCCGGGGACCACCAGCCACACCCTCGCCCCGCGCGCGGGACTCGAGGGCCGCGAGGGAACCCTGCGCTACCTCAAGGCGGGCACCGGCTCCCCCCTGGTCCTGCTGCACACCGTGCGCACCCAGGCCGAGCACTTCCGCCACCTCGTCCCGCTGATCGCGGACCACTACACCGTGTACGCCCTCGACCTGCCCGGCATGGGCTACTCCGAGATCGTGCCCGGCGCGTCCTACGACGAGCCGGCCATGCGCGCGGGCGTCGAGCGGCTCCTCACCGAACTCGACCTCCACGACGTGACGTTGGCCGGGGAGTCCATGGGCGCGGTGCTGGCGCTGACCACCGCGGCCGATCTCCCGGAGCGGGTACGGCGCGTCGTCGCGGTCAACACCTACGACTTCCGCGGTGGAATCGCCCGCTCCAGCCTCCTCGCCCGCGTGGTGGTCAGCGGTGTCCTCGCTCCGGGAGTGGGCCCGGTGATCGCCGGCGTGGAGCCCAGGCCCGCCCTCCGCAAGATCCTCCAGGGCGGCCTCGGCGACAAGAGCGCACTGCGGGCGGACTACCTGGACGAGCTCCTCCAGGTGGGCGCCCGCCCCGGCTACCCGACGGTCGCCCGCGCCGTGTACCAGGCCCTGCCCAGCCTCGTCGCCGCCCGCTCGCGCTACCCCGGGGTCAAGGCGCCCGTCCACCTCGTCTACGGCGAGAAGGACTGGTCCCGGCCCTCGGACCGGGCGGCCAACCAGCAGCTCCTGCCGGCCGCCGACTTCACACAGGTGCCGAAGGCCGGCCACTTCATCGCCCTGGAACGCCCCGACGTGCTGGCCGACTTGTTGAACACGGCGGCCTGACCACCGGGACCACCGACCCGAGGAGCGGCGCACCGGCGGCGGCCCGGCACCTCCCGGCGGTCTCCTCGGTTCCTCCGCTCTACCGGGCTGGTACCGGCGCCCACCACTCCAACGCCGTGCCCCCGTCGGCCGGCCTGCTCAACTCCAGCTCCCCGCCTCGCGCGGCACCCGCGTGTCCACCAGACCCCTCGATACGCACGCTGGGCGCGAAGCCCAGCACGGGCGGCGTGCCGGTCATGGCCCACGACGACGGTTTCCCCTCCCTTCGTCAGGCCGCCCCCACCGCGACGACCTCGTGCTGCTGCCCGCCGAGCACGACCTTGAGGGCGCCGGTGTCGGCGGCGTGGGCGAAGACGTCGTACGCCTCCTCCATGTGCTCCAGCGGGAAGGTGTGGGTGACCAGCCGCGAGGTGGGCAGGCGGCCGGCGGCCGTCATTCGCAGCAGGGTCGGGGTCGAGTAGGTGTCGACCAGGCCGGTGGTGATGGTGATGTTCTTGATCCACAGGTCTTCGAGGTGCAGGGTCGCGGGAGCGCCGTGCACACCGACGTTGGCGACATGCCCGCCCGGCCGCACCATGCGGGTGCACAGCTCGAAGCTCTCCGGCACCCCGACCGCCTCGATGACGACATCCGCGCCCAGCCCGTCGGTGAGGTCGGCGACCAGCTGTTCGGGCGTCTCCCGGGCATCGGCCACCGCGTCGGCGCCGAACTGCCGGGCGGCCTCCAACCGGGCGGCAGCCAGGTCGACGGCGACGATCCGTTCGGGGGAGAACAGCCGGGCCGTGCCGATCGCGGCCAGCCCGATGGGGCCGGCGCCGACCACGACGACCGTGCTGCCGGGCCGTACGTGGCCGTTGAGCACGCCCACCTCGTAGGAGGTCGGGAAGATGTCGGCCAGCAGGACGGCGTCCTTGCTGTCCATGGCGCCGGGCAGTGGATGCACGGACAGGTCCGCATACGGCACCCGGACGTACTCGGCCTGCGTGCCGTCGATCAGGTGGCCGAGGATCCAGCCGCCACCGCCCCGGCACTGGCCGTACGTCCCCTGCCGGCAGTACGAGCAACGCCCGCACGCGGTGATGCAGGAGACCAGGGCGCGGTCGCCCGGCCGCACGGTGCGGACATCGCTGCCGACCTCGACGATCTCGCCGACCGCCTCATGGCCGAGGACGGTACCGGGGCGTACCTCGGGCACGTCGCCCTTGAGGATGTGCAGGTCAGTGCCGCAGATGGTGACTGCCCCGACGCGCACGATCGCGTCGGTGGGCTCTTTGATCGCCGGGTCCGGCACCTCTTCCCACGCGGACTGTCCGGCGCCGTGGAACACATAGCCCTTCATGACGCTCCTCACCCCATCCGATGTGTCGCGGAGCCCGGCTCCGGCGGTGCGGTTTCGGCTGCCAGTACGTCGCCGGCGCCGCCCGCGCCGGAATTGCCCCGCAAGTCCAGCTTGCCCCTCCAGGTCGGTCACGGGACTGTCAGGCGTCCCAGGCCCAGTCGGCGACCTCCGGCAGGTCGGCGCCGTGCTCGCGGATCCAGACGTGGTGGCGGGTGCGGGCGTCGGCCATCGACTGCCGTACGGCCGCGGCGCGCACCGCGAGGCCGGGGACGCGGTCGATGACGTCCATGACGAGCCGGTAGCGGTCGAGGTCGTTGCGGACGACCATGTCGAACGGTGTGGTCGTGGTGCCGGACTCCTTGTAGCCGCGCACATGCAGGTTCGGGTGAGGGTCGTCGCCGCTGACGTGGAGGGGCTCGTGGCCGGGTCCCCGCAGCAGTTCGTCGAGTTCCGCCTCGGGCAGGCGGGACTGGCCAAGCGACCGGACGGGGTCGGCCTTGGACACAGCCGGACCGTTCGGGGAAGGCTGACGCTCACTCCAGGCCGGAGGCCTTGAACACGGCGAGGGCGGTCTCGCGGTCCACGCGCCGGCCGAGGCACCGCAACGCGGTCACGCCGCACAGCAGCGAGCCGTCGGCGGCGGCCTTCCGCGCGCCCTCGTCAAGACGGAGCCACAACTGCGGGTTGCGCACCAGGACCTCGGGGTCGATCTCGACGCGGCCGCCCAGGGCATCCCGCAGCAGGAGCCGCCGGGAGACGCCGTCCAGGCAGCGGACGGACACCAGCAGATCCGTCCGTACCCGATGCCCGCGCACCAGGCGGCGCGAAGCCAGCCAGTTCCCGCCCGCGGACACCCGCGCCGGATACAGCACGACGAAGAGCAGCCCGGCGAGAGCGAACCACAGTGCGGCGCGCCCCGGGGTGATCAGGCCGCAGCCCCGGTCGACCAGGAGAAGGAGAGCGAGCAGTACGCCGGCACAGCGGATCGTGCTCCAGAGCTCCCGCGTCCACTCGAGGTCGTTCGTAGCCTCACCGGGTCCTTCGGAGCCCTTCGCCTGAGCGTCGAGGGGGCCTCCGCCTATGTCGTCACGGCGTCCCATGCCCATCGACGCTAGTGAGCGTCGAAGCATGATCAGCACGCCTTGATGCGGCTCTGACGGATGTCCGACGATTCCTTGCCCGACGGCACTGGCCCAGCAGTCGCCCACGTCACACGCCCATCAAGGTCCCGTCAAGGCCGGCCGGCCGGGCGCGAAGATGCCGCAAGGAGCCGTCGGAGGCGGCGGGAAACGGACAGAACCTGGGTGCACGCGAACACCGCACGAAGGAGCACCCGTTCCATGTCCGTTCTGACCGTCGCGCCGGATGCCGTCCCCGCCGGCGAGGAGCCGCCTGACACCGGTGAGCGCCACCGGCTGACCGCCGTCACCGGTCTGGCCGCCCTGTCCCTGGACGCCATGGCGTCGGTGGCCTACGGCCCTGAGGCGATCGTTCTCGTCCTGGCCGCCGCGGGCGCGCACGGGCTGGGATTCACGTTGCCGGTCACGCTGGCCATCGCGGCCCTGCTGGCGGTGCTGGTCGCCTCGTACCGGCAGGTGATCGCGGCCTTCCCGGACGGCGGCGGTTCCTATGCCGTCGCCAAGACACACCTGGGCGCACGCACCAGCCTGGTGGCGGCGGCCTCGCTCGTCCTCGACTACGTCCTCAACGTCGCCGTCGCCGTCACGGCCGGTGTGGCCGCCCTGACCTCCGCCTTCCCGGCCCTGTACGCCGACCGGCTGTGGCTGTGCCTGGCCGTGCTCGCGCTGATCACGGCGGTGAACCTGCGGGGCATCGTGGAATCGGCGAAGGCGTTCATCGTGCCGACCGTCGTGTTCGTCGGCTCGATCCTCGTGCTGATCGTCGTCGGGCTGTTCCGGTCCGAGCCGGTGAGTACGGCGACCGCGGCCGGCCACCCCTCCGTGCTCGCCGACAACGCCACCACCGTGGGCGCCCTGCTCCTGCTGAAAGCCTTCGCTTCCGGGTGCTCCGCCCTCACCGGCGTCGAGGCCATCGCCAACGCCGTCCCCTCCTTCCGCGTACCCCGCGCCAAGCGCGCCCAGCACGCGGAGGTCGCCCTCGGCGCCGTCCTCGGCGTGATGCTGATCGGCCTGTCGGTACTGATCTCCCGCTTCCATCTCCAGCCGGTCGACGGCGTCACCGTCCTCGCCCAGCTCGCGGACGCCTCGCTGGGCCACAACTGGGCGTTCTACGTCATCCAGTTCGCGACGATGATCCTGCTGGCCCTGTCCGCGAACACGTCCTTCGGCGGCCTCCCGGTGCTGCTGAAGCTGCTCGCCCGCGACAACTACCTGCCGCACGTGTTCGCGCTGAAGGCCGACCGGCAGGTCCACCGGCACGGCGTCCTCGCCCTGGCCGTCGTCTCCGCCGGACTGCTGCTCTTCTCCGGCGGCGACACCAACACCCTCGTGCCCCTCTTCGCCATCGGCGTCTTCGTCGGCTTCACCATCGCGCAGGTCGGCATGGTCCGGCACTGGCGGCTCGAAGAGGGCACCGGTTGGCAGGGCAAGGCCGTGCTCAACGGCATCGGCGGGCTGCTCACCGGCGTTTCGGCGATCGTCGTCACCGCGACCAAGTTCGAGGAGGGCGCCTGGCTGATCGTGATCGCCCTGCCCCTGCTGGTCGCCGCCTTCGAGACCGTGCGCCGCGCCTACACCCGGATCGGTGAGCGACTCGGCCTCGGCCGCATACCCGAGCACCCGCACCGCGACCGCTCGGTCGTGATCGTGCCCCTCTCCTCGATCTCCCGCCTCACCTCCGAGGCACTGACCGCCGCCGCCTCCCTGGGCGACGAGGTCCGCGCCGTGACCGTCTGCTACCCGGACCCCGAGGACCGGGCCACGCTGTACGCCCTGGAGCTGGCCTGGGCGGAGTGGGACCCCGGGGTGCCGCTGGTCCGGCTGAACTGCGAACGCCGCTCACTGGGCCGTCCCATCGCCGCGTACGTCCGTGAGGTGGCCGCCACCGAACCGGGCACCCGCGTCACCGTGCTGATCCCGGAGACCGAGCCGGAGCGGCTGTGGCAGCGGCTGCTGCAGAACCAGCGGGGCGCGGTCGTCGCCCACGCCGTGCGGCGGGAGACGGATGCCGTCATCTGCCGGCTGCGCTTCCGGCTGCCGTAAGGGTTCCGTCAAAGCCGTGCTCGTCGCCGTAAGAGAGCCGTCAACGGACGACCTGATCCGGCCACAGAGGCGCTTTCCTCGAATCGTCCGTTTCCACCGAACCTCACTCCAGGAGTTCGCGATGGCCGATCTGGCCTTCGTCGTCGTCACGATCGCGGGTTTCGCGCTCGTGGCTCTCGTCGCCAAGGGGGTGACGAAGCTGTGACCGCCGAGAACATCGTCGGCCTCGTCGTGGCCGTCGCCCTGCTGGGCTATCTCGTCCTCGCCCTGATCTTCCCGGAGAGGTTCTGAGCAGCCATATGAGTCCCGTACTCGCGGGCGTGCTCCAGCTGCTCGCTCTCATAGCCGCTCTGGCGCTCGCCTACATCCCCCTCGGCACCTACATGGCCAAGGTCTACTCCTCCGACCGGCACTGGCGGGTCGAGAAGTGGATCTACAAGGGGATCGGTGCCGACCCCGACACCCAGATGCGCTGGCCCGCCTACCTGCGCGGCGTCCTCGCCTTCTCCGCCGTCGGCGTCCTCTTCCTCTACGCCCTCCAGCGGCTGCAGGGGGTTCTGCCGGGTTCGCTGGGCTTCTCGTCCATCGACCCGGACCAGGCGTTCAACACCGCCGTGTCGTTCGTGACCAACACCAACTGGCAGTCGTACTACGGCGAGCAGGCCATGGGCCACGTCGTGCAGACGGCCGGGCTGGCCGTGCAGAACTTCGTCTCCGCGGCCGTGGGCATCGCCGTCGCGGTGGCGCTCGTGCGCGGGTTCGCGCGTTCGCGCAGCGGTGAACTCGGCAACTTCTGGGCCGACTTGGTGCGTGGTGTCGTCCGCATCCTGCTGCCGCTGGCGGCCGTCGCCGCGGTCGTCCTCGTGGCCTGCGGCGCGATCCAGAACTTCTCCGGCATCCACGAGGTCGGGCAGTTCATGGGGGGCTCGCAGCAGTGGAACGGCGGCGCGGTCGCCTCGCAGGAGGCCATCAAGGAGCTGGGCACCAATGGTGGCGGCTACTTCAACGCCAACTCCGCGCATCCGTTCGAGAACCCCACCCCGTTCTCGAACCTCTTCGAGATCTTCCTCATCCTCGTCATCCCGTTCGCACTCACCCGCACCTTCGGCCTGATGGTCGGCAGCGTGAAGCAGGGGTACGCGATCCTCGCGACGATGGGCACCATCTGGGTCGGTTTCGTCGCCCTGATGATGTGGACCGAGTTCGCCCACCACGGCCCGGCGTTCGACCTTGCGGGCGGGGCGTACGAGGGCAAGGAGGTGCGCTTCGGGGTCGGCGCCTCGTCGATCTTCGCGACCTCGACCACGCTCACCTCGACCGGTGCGGTGGACTCCTTCCACTCGTCGTTCACCGGCCTCGGCGGCGGTATCACCATGCTCGGGATGATGCTGGGCGAGATCGCGCCGGGCGGTACCGGCTCCGGCCTGTACGGCATGCTGATCATGGCGATCATCGCGGTGTTCATCGCCGGCCTGATGGTCGGCCGTACGCCCGAGTACCTGGGCAAGAAGATCAGCACCCGCGAGATCAAGCTCGCGGCCTGCTACATCCTGATCACCCCGGCGCTGGTGCTGATCTTCACCGCGTTCGCGATGGCCCTGCCGACCCCGGCGAACTCGATGACCAACAGCGGGGCGCACGGATTCTCCGAGATCCTCTACGCCTACACGTCCGCCTCCAACAACAACGGCTCGGCCTTCGCCGGGCTGAACGCGGACACGCAGTGGTTCAACACCACGCTCGGCCTGTGCATGCTGCTCGGCCGTTTCCTGCCGATGGTGTTCGTGCTGGCGCTGGCCGGCTCGCTCGCCGAGCAGCAGCCGGTGCCGGCCACCGCGGGCACCCTGCGCACGGAAAAGCCGCTGTTCACCGGCCTGTTGGTGGGCGCGATCCTCATCATCACCGGTCTGACCTACTTCCCCGCCCTGGCGCTGGGGCCGTTGGCCGAGGGGCTGGCCTCATGACCACCGACGTAAAGAAGCAGGACTCGATGTCCACTCCCACCCTTGCGCCCCACCAGGACGCGCCGACGGGACACAAGGCCCCCGAAGGCCGTGTCGGCGCGGGCCTCTTCGACCCGAAGCAGCTGGTCAAGTCCCTGCCGGACGCCTTCCGCAAGCTCGACCCGCGGGTGATGGTCAAGTCGCCCGTGATGTTCGTGGTCCTCGTCGGCTCCGTCCTGACCACGGTCTTCTCCTTCAAGGACCCGGGCGACTGGTTCGGCTGGACGATCAGTGTCTGGCTGTGGCTCACGGTGATCTTCGCCAACCTCGCGGAGGCCGTCGCCGAAGGCCGCGGCAAGGCCCAGGCCGACACCCTGCGCAAGGCCAAGACCGACACGGTGGCGCGACGGCTGCGGGGGAACGGCTCCGAGGAGCAGGTTCCGGGCACCGACCTGAAGATCGGCGACCTGGTCGTCTGCGAGGCCGGCGATGTCATCCCCGGTGACGGCGATGTCGTCGAAGGGGTCGCGTCCGTCGACGAGTCGGCGATCACCGGTGAGTCGGCCCCGGTCATCCGGGAGTCCGGCGGTGACCGTTCGGCCGTCACCGGCGGCACGAAGGTCCTCTCCGACCGGATCGTCGTCAAGATCACGACGAAGCCCGGCGAGACCTTCATCGACCGGATGATCAACCTCGTCGAGGGCGCGGCCCGGCAGAAGACGCCGAACGAGATCGCGCTGAACATCCTGCTGGCCTCGCTGACCATCGTCTTCCTGCTGGCCGTGGCGACTCTGCCGCCGTTCGCCGACTACGCGGGCACGCACCTGACGATGGTCGTGCTGGTCGCCCTGCTGGTCTGCCTCATCCCGACCACGATCGGCGCGCTGCTCTCCGCGATCGGCATCGCGGGCATGGACCGGCTGGTGCAGCGCAACGTCCTGGCCATGTCCGGCCGGGCCGTCGAGGCCGCCGGTGACGTCTCCACGCTGCTGCTCGACAAGACCGGCACCATCACGCTCGGCAACCGCCAGGCGGCCGAATTCGTGCCGGTGAGCGGGACGACGGAGGCCGAGGTCGCGGACGCCGCCCAGCTGTCGTCGCTGGCCGACGAGACACCCGAGGGCCGTTCCGTCGTCGTACTCGCCAAGGAGAAGTACGGTCTGCGCGAGCGTCACCAGGGCGAACTGGTGGCCGCCGAATGGATCACGTTCACCGCCCAGACCCGTATGTCGGGTGTGGACGTCGACGGGCGCAAGGTTCGCAAGGGCGCCGCCGGTTCGGTCATCGCCTGGGTCGAGGAGCGCGGCGGCCAGGTCGCCGACGACGCGGACACCATCGCCAACCGGATCTCCGAGGCCGGTGGGACACCGCTGCTCGTCGCGGTCGAAGACGCCGACGGGGCACGGGTGCTGGGTGTCATCCACCTCAAGGACGTGGTCAAGGAGGGCATGCGGGAGCGGTTCGAGGAACTGCGCCGGATGGGCATCAAGACCGTCATGATCACGGGCGACAACCCGCTGACCGCCAAGGCCATCGCCGAGGAGGCGGGTGTCGACGACTTCCTCGCGGAGGCCACCCCCGAGGACAAGATGGCGCTGATCAAGCGGGAGCAGGCCGGCGGCAAGCTGGTCGCGATGACCGGTGACGGCACCAACGACGCGCCCGCGCTCGCGCAGGCCGACGTCGGCGTGGCGATGAACACCGGGACGTCGGCCGCCAAGGAGGCCGGCAACATGGTCGACCTCGACTCCAACCCGACCAAGCTCATCGAGATCGTCGAGATCGGCAAGCAGCTGCTGATCACGCGGGGCGCGCTGACGACGTTCTCGATCGCCAACGACGTCGCCAAGTACTTCGCGATCATCCCGGCGCTGTTCGCGGCCGTCTACCCGGGCCTGGACAAGCTCAACATCATGGGCCTGTCGTCCCCGGACTCCGCGATCCTCTCGGCGGTCGTCTTCAACGCGCTGATCATCGTGGCGCTGGTGCCGCTGTCGCTGAAGGGCGTGCAGTACCGGCCGGTCAGCGCGGACCGTCTGCTGCGGCGGAACCTCACCGTCTACGGACTGGGCGGGCTGGTCGCGCCCTTCATCGGCATCAAGCTCATAGACCTGCTCATCTCCCTCATCCCCGGGCTGTAATTCTCGAAAGGCGTGGCTGATCGCCATGAACAACTCGGTTACGAACACCGCCCGGTTGCTCGGGGCGGGCCTGCGTGCCCTCCTGGTGCTGACCCTGGTGACCGGCGTCATCTACCCCCTGGTCGTCACCGGCATCGCGCAGGGGCTGTTCAACGGCAAGGCGAACGGCTCCGAGATCAAGGCGGACGGCAAGGTCGTCGGCTCCTCGCTGATCGGCCAACAGGGCTACAGCCTGGACTACTTCCAGCCCCGTCCCGCGAACGGACTGGGGGAGAACTCGGTCAACACCCAGTACAAGCTGATCCTCTCCGGTGCCACCAACCGCTCCGGGGACAACCCCGAACTGATCAAGTGGGTGAAGGAGGCGAAGGCCAAGGTCGTCAAGGACAACTCCGTGCCGGGCTACACCGTGCGGCCCTCCCAGGTCCCCGCCGACGCGGTCACCTCCTCCGGCTCCGGCCTCGACCCGCACATCTCCCCGGCCTACGCCGACCTCCAGGTCCACCGGGTCGCCGAGCGCAACGACCTCCCGGTCGCCCAGGTCGAGAAGCTGGTCGAGGACCACACCGAGGGCCGCACCCTCGGCTTCATGGGCGAGCCCCGGGTGAACGTCCTGGAGCTCAACGTCGCGCTCAGGGAACTCGTGGCCCGGAGCTGACGGCGTTACGCGATCCCCACGGGAGTCGGCGGCCGCGGAGAGATCCCGGACCCGCCGACTCCCGCGGCCACAAAGGCGGTTGCACCGCCGGCGCGCACGGCCCGACGTACGACAGGAGAGGCACACACCCATGACCCGGGTGCTCGTGGTGGAGGACGACCCGCAGCTCGTGCGGGCCCTCGTCATCAACTTGCAGGCACGTCACTACGGCGTGGACGCCGCCCCCGACGGGGCCACGGCACTGCGGCTCGCCGCCGCGCGCCAGCCCGACGTGGTCCTGCTCGATCTCGGCCTGCCCGACATGGACGGCGTCGACATCATCAAGGGCCTGCGGGGCTGGAGCCGTGTGCCGATCCTCGTCCTGTCCGCCCGTCAGGCGTCCGACGAGAAGGTGGCCGCGCTCGACGCCGGCGCCGACGACTACATCACCAAGCCGTTCAGCATGAACGAGTTGCTGGCTCGCCTGCGAGCCGCGGTCCGCCGCACCGAGGACAACACAGCGGCCCCCGAGACGACGCTGGTCGAGACGGAGGACTTCAGCATCGACCTGCTCGCCAAGAAGGCCGTACGAGGCGGCCGGGACGTACGGCTGACGCCGACCGAGTGGCATCTGCTGGAGATCCTGGTGACCAACCCGGGCCGGCTGATCACACAGAAGCACCTCCTCCAGGAGGTCTGGGGCGTCTCACAGAGCAACAAGACCAACTACCTGCGCGTCTACATGGCCCAGCTGCGCCGCAAGCTGGAGAAGGACCCCTCCCACCCCCACTATCTGATCACCGAGCCCGGCATGGGCTACCGCTTCGAAGGCTGACCGAGGGACGACATGGCACGCGGCAAGCTCCGGATCTACCTCGGCGCGGCACCCGGCGTCGGAAAGACGTACGCGATGCTGTCGGAGGCACACCGCCGTATCGAACGGGGCACCGACTGCGTCGTCGCCTTCGTGGAACACCACCACCGGCCCCGCACCGAGGTGATGCTGCACGGCCTGGAACAGGTGCCCCGCAAGGAGTTCGACTACCGGGGCGGCACCTTCAGCGAGATGGACGTGGACGCCGTCCTGCGCCGCGCCCCCAAGGTCGCCCTGGTCGACGAGCTGGCCCACACCAACGTCCCCGGCTCCCGCAACACCAAGCGCTGGCAGGACGTCGAGGAACTGCTCGCCGCGGGCATCGACGTGATATCCACCGTCAACATCCAGCACCTGGAGTCCCTCGGCGACGTCGTCGAGTCGATCACCGGGGTCCGCCAGCGCGAGACCGTCCCCGACGAGGTCGTACGGCGTGCCGACCAGATCGAGCTGGTCGACATGTCCCCGGAGGCGCTGCGCCGCCGCATGGCCCACGGCAACATCTACAAGCCGGACAAGGTCGACGCGGCCCTCTCCAACTACTTCCGCCCCGGCAACCTCACCGCCCTGCGCGAACTCGCGCTGCTGTGGGTGGCCGACCGGGTCGACGCGTACCTGACCGAGTACCGCAGCGAGCACCGGGTCTCGACCATCTGGGGCTCACGCGAGCGGATCGTGGTCGGACTGACCGGCGGCCCCGAAGGACGGACCCTCATACGGCGGGCCGCGCGGCTCGCCGAGAAGGGCGCCGGTGGCGAGGTGCTAGCCGTCTACATCTCCCGCAGTGACGGTCTCACCGCCGCCTCCCCGAAAGAACTGGCCGTGCAGCGCACGCTGGTCGAGGACCTCGGCGGCACCTTCCACCAGGTCGTCGGCGAGGACATACCGGCCGCTCTGCTCGACTTCTCCCGCGGCGTGAACGCCACCCAGATCGTCCTCGGCGTCTCCCGCCGCAGGAGCTGGCAGTACGTCTTCGGCCCCGGGGTCGGCGCCACGGTCGCCCGTGAGTCCGGTCCCGACCTCGACGTCCACCTCATCACGCACGACGAGGCGGGCAAGGGCCGCGGCCTGCCGGTCGCACGGGGAGCACGCCTGGGACGGTCCAGGGTCATCTGGGGCTGGTTCGTCGGCGTCCTGGGCCCCACGCTCCTCAGCTGGCTCCTGACCAGCGTCTTCCCGGAGGTCGGCCTCGCCAACGACATGCTGCTCTTCCTGACCCTGACGGTGGCGGCGGCCCTGCTGGGCGGGCTCCTCCCGGCGCTGGCCTCCGCCGTGGTGGGCTCCCTCCTCCTGAACTGGTTCTTCACCCCGCCCGTCCACACCCTGACGATCGCCGACCCGAAGAACATCGTCGCCATCGCGATCTTCGTCGGGGTCGCCGTGTCCGTGGCGTCCGTGGTGGACCTCGCGGCCCGGCGCACCCACCAGGCGGCCCGGCTGCGCGCCGAGTCGGAGATCCTCTCCTTCCTCGCGGGCAACGTACTGCGCGGCGAGACCACCCTGGAGGCCCTGCTGGAACGGGTCCGCGAGACCTTCGGCATGGAGTCGGTGGCCCTGCTGGAGCGGATCGGCGAGAAGGACCCGTGGACCTGCGCCGGCAGTGTGGGACCGCGACCCGCCGGGATTCCCGAGGACGCGGACGTGGACGTCCCCGTCGGCGACCACCTGGCCCTGTCCCTGCGCGGCCGGGTGCTGCCCGCCGCCGACCGCCGGGTGCTGGCCGCGTTCGCCGCGCAGGCCGCCGTGGTCCTGGACCGCCAGCGCCTGCAGCGCGAGGCTGACCGGGCCGCGGAACTCGCCGAGGGCAACCGCATGCGTACGGCCCTGCTCGCCGCCGTCAGCCATGATCTGCGCACCCCGCTGGCCGGCATCAAGGCGGCGGTCTCCTCCCTGCGCTCGGACGACGTCGAGTGGTCCGAGGAGGACCAGGCGGAGCTGCTGGAGGCCATCGAGGAGGGCGCCGACCGGCTCGACCACCTGGTCGGCAACCTGCTGGACATGTCCCGCCTGCAGACCGGCACCGTCATCCCCATCATCCGCGAGACCGACCTCGACGAGGTCGTGCCCATGGCGCTCGGCGGAGTGCCCGAGGACAGCGTGGACCTGGACATCCCCGAGACCCTGCCCATGGTCCACGTCGATCGGGGGCTGCTGGAGAGGGCGGTCGCGAACGTCGTGGAGAACGCCGTCAAGTACAGCCCGCCCGGCGACAAGGTCCTGGTGTCCGCGAGCGCCATCGCCGACCGGGTCGAGCTGCGGGTCGTCGACCGCGGGCCAGGCGTCCCCGACGACGCCAAGGACCGCATCTTCGAGCCCTTCCAGCGCTACGGCGACGCGCCCCGCGGTGCCGGCGTCGGCCTCGGCCTTGCGGTCGCCCGCGGCTTCGCCGAGGCCATCGGCGGCACCCTGAGCGCCGAGGACACGCCCGGCGGCGGCCTCACGATGGTGCTCAGCGTGCCCACGGCACCGCAACGCCAGCAGGAGCCGGACCTGCCGGACCTGTCGGCCACGGCCACCTCCTGACGGGCGAGACCGGGGACCTCGGTCGGTCTTCGGGTCCATGGCACCGGCTGGCGCCACTTGGTGCCATGCGGCGCCACTCGGTGCCATGCTGCGCCACTCGGTGCCAACCAGTCGACCAGGAGGGCGGGTGCGCCTGGCGCAACAGGGCTTGCGAATGGTGCCAACATGGCGCCATGATGGCGTCATGGACCTCACGCCGTATGTCGACACCCTCCGCCGCGAACTCGCGGTGGCCGCCGAAGCCGGCGGCGAAGAAGCCCGCGAGCTGGCCGAGCGGCTCACCGCTCCCCTGGAGTCGGCGACCCGGCTGACCATGCTCAACGTGCTCTCCGCCGCGATGGACGAGATCACCCGTGAACTCGCCCCTGGCTCGGTCGACGTACGGCTGCGCGGGCTCGACCCCGACTTCGTGGTGACACCGCCGCCCACCTACGGCGGCGCTCCCGCGGAGCCGCCCGCGACCGTCGACCCGTTCAGGGCGGCCCCCGCCCCGGCCGAGGGCGACGAAGGCGGCACCGCCCGGATCAACCTGCGTCTGCCGGCCCACCTCAAGGCTCGCGCCGAGGAGGCCGCGAGCCGCGAGGGCCTGTCGGTCAACGCGTGGCTGGTGCGTGCCGTTTCGGCCGCGGTCGACGGCGGCACCCAGCCGCGTACGACGGAGAAGAGCCAGACCGTCGGACAGAGCTTCACGGGCTGGGTGCGCTAGCCGCACCCCCGCCCGCACCACTGCACCAGCACCACTTCATCCGCACCACGTCCCACCAGCAGGGATGCCCCAACGACTCAAGAGGACGGGACAGTCATGCCTTCTTTCGACACTCCTGAAGCAATCGCGGTCACGGCGCGCGTGGAGGCCGGTTCCATTCAGTTCACCGCGGGCGACCGCGTCGACACCGTCGTCGAGGTGCGGCCCCGCGACCCGAAGAAGGACCTGGACGTGCGGACGGCCGACCAGACCGAGGTCAGCTACGCGAGCGGTCTGCTGACCGTCAGGACGCCCAAGTCCAATCTCTTCGGCCGCACCGGCACCGTCGACGTGACGGTCGAACTGCCGACGGACTCGTGCATCGACATGACCGGCGCCTGGGCCCAGGTGCTTGGCGAGGGCCGACTCGGCGAGGTCCGTGTGAAGACCTCGTCCGGTGACGCCCGTTTCGACACGACCGGCCCGCTGCATCTGACTGCGTCGCACGGCTCGATCACCGTGGACCGGGTCGAGGGCATGGCCGAGATCACCACCAGCTCCGGCAGCCTGCGCGTCGGCCTGCTCGACGGCCCCGCCGTCCTGAAGAACTCCCACGGCACCACCACCGTCGGAGCCGCGACCGGCGAGCTGCGGGTGAGCGGCGCCAACGGCGACATCGAGATCCGGCGCGCCGAGGACTCGGTCACCGCCACCACCGCCCACGGCACCCTGCGCGTGGACGAAGTGGCCCGTGGCACCGTCCAGTTGGAGACCAACCACGGCGCCATCGACGTCGGCATCCGCGAGGGCACCGCCGCCTGGCTCGACGTCAGCTCGAACTCCGGCCAGGTGCGCAACACGCTCACGGCGTCCGATGCCCCGGAGCAGACCGAGGACACCGTCAAGGTCCGCGCCCGGACCAAGTACGGCAACATCGACATCCGCCGCGCCAAGCCCTGAGCATCACATCCTCAACCGGCCTCATCGCCCACCCACTTCAGCTCTCAACGGAGGGCCTCATGGCTTCTTCTGTCATGCCCATGCCCATGCCCATGCCCAGGCGAGGCGACGGTCCGCAGTCGCCCGCCGCCGTCTCCGCCATCGGTCTGCGCAAGTCCTACGGCGACAAGACCGTCCTCGACGGCATCGATCTGCGCATCCCGACCGGGTCCGTGTTCGCGCTCCTCGGGCCCAACGGCGCCGGCAAGACCACCGCGGTGAAGATCCTGTCCACGCTCATCGGCGCCGACGGCGGGCAGGCCCAGGTCGCGGGCCACGACGTCGCCACCTCACCGGAGGGGGTGCGGGCCGCGATCGGGGTCACCGGCCAGTTCTCCGCCGTGGACGGGCTGATCACCGGTGAGGAGAACATGCTCCTGATGGCGGACCTGCACCACCTCCCCAAGCGCGAGGGACGGCAGGTCACCGCCCAGCTGCTGGAGCGCTTCGATCTCACCGAGGCCGCGAAGAAGCCCGCCTCCACCTACTCCGGCGGCATGAAGCGCCGCCTGGACATCGCCATGACCCTGGTCGGCAGCCCCCGGATCATCTTCCTCGACGAGCCGACCACCGGCCTCGACCCGCGCAGTCGCCACAACATGTGGGGAATCATCCGCGAGCTGGTCTCGGAGGGCGTCACCGTCTTCCTCACCACCCAGTACCTGGAGGAGGCCGACGAACTCGCCGACCGCATCGCGGTGTTGAACAACGGCAGGATCGCGGCCGAGGGAACCGCCGACGAGCTGAAGCGGATGATCCCCGGCGGACACGTACGGCTCCGCTTCACGGACCCGGCCGCGTACCAGAGCGCCGCCTCCGCCCTGCCCGAGACCACCCGGGACGATGAGTCCCTCGCCCTGCAGATCCCCAGCGACGGCAGTCAGCGAGAACTGCGTTCCATCCTCGACTGGCTGGACGCGGCCGGCGTCGAGGCCGACGAACTGACCGTGCACACCCCCGACCTCGACGACGTCTTCTTCGCCCTGACCAGCGGCACCGACCAGCCGAACCCGTCCGAGGAGGCGGCCCGATGAGCTCCCTGTCCCTCGCCGTGCGCGACTCGTCCACGATGCTGCGCCGCAATCTGCTGCACGTGCGCCGCTACCCGTCGCTCACTTTGAACCTGCTGCTGTCGCCGGTCGTCCTGCTGCTGCTCTTCGTCTACGTCTTCGGCGACGTGATGGGCGCCGGCCTGAACGGCGGCGGAGCGGACCGCTCCGAGTACCTCTCCTACATCCTCCCGGGGATCCTGCTGCTGACCATCGGCGGCACCACGATCGGTACGGCCGTGTCCGTGGCCATGGACATGACCGAGGGCATCATCGCCCGCTTCCGCACGATGGCCGTCCACCGCGGGTCGGTGCTCATCGGCCACGTCATCGGCAGCGTGCTGCAGTGCCTGGCGAGCGTGGTCCTCGTGGGAGCCGTCGCCGTGGCCATCGGCTTCCGCGCCACCGACGCCACCGCCCTGGAGTGGATCCTGGCGGCCGGGCTGCTGACGCTCGTCTCCCTGGCGCTCACCTGGATCGCGGTCGGCATGGGCCTGGTCAGCCCGAACCCCGAGGGGGCCAGCAACAACGCCATGCCCCTGATGGTCCTGCCACTCATCTCCAGCGCCTTCGTGCCGGTGGACGCGATGCCGGGCTGGTTCCAGCCGATCGCCGAGTACCAGCCGTTCACCCCGGCCATCGAGACCCTGCGCGGCCTGCTCCTCGGCACCGAGATCGGCCACAACGGGTGGCTGGCCGTGGCCTGGTGCGTGGGGCTGGCGGTGCTCGGCTACGTCTGGTCCAAGTCGGTGTTCGACCGCGAGCCGAAGTAGCGGGGTTCGAGTGTGGCGGCCCAGCTGGCGAGCAGTTTCAGGCCGTCGGCCGATGGGGTGCCGGGTTCGGCGCTCATGGCGGTGAGGGCCAGACCGGGGTCGGTCGGTACGGGCAACGCTTCGAAGGCGAGGGTGAGGTCGCCGACGGCGGGGTGGCGGAAGCGTTTGAGACCGGTGTGGTGCAGGCGCACGTTGTGTGCGGCCCACAACGACCGGAAGTCCTCGCTAAGGGTGGAGAGTTCGCCGATCAGGTCGCTGAGATCGCGGTTGTACGGGTCCTGTCCGGCCTCGGTGCGCAGGAGGGCTGCGGCTGCGGCCCGTTGGTCGTCCAGTTCGGGCATGTACTGCTCGGCGCCGGGGTTGAGGAACTGGTAGCGGGCGATGTTGACCGGCCGGGCGGGGTCCTGGAACAGCGGCCAGTACAGGGCCTTGCCGAGACGGTTGGTCGCGAGGATGTCGAGGCGGCCGTTGCGGATGAAGGCGGGCGCGTCGGTCATCGCGTCGAGGAGCTGTTGCAGGGCGGGCCGGATGGGCTGTGCCGTGCGGCGGCGTGTGGGCCGGCGGGTGGTGCTGGCGGTCCGGGCCAGGTCCATGAGGTGGGCACGCTCGGATTCGTCTAGCTGCAGCGCACGGGCCAGGGAGTCCAGGACGGCCTCGGAGGTGCCGGAGAGGTTTCCGCGTTCCATACGGGCGTAGTACTCGGCGCTCACCCCGGCGAGCATCGCGACCTCTTCGCGGCGCAGCCCCTTGACCCGCCGGTGTCCGGCGGCCGGAAGGCCCGCCTGCTGCGGCGTGATCTTCGCGCGGCGGCTGGTGAGGAACTCGCGGACCTCGCTTCGGTTGTCCATGTCTTCGAGGCTACGACGATCGCAGGATCTGAGGGGTGCCCTGCCAGTACATGTAACAGCGGGTCCTTCCGTGCGCGCGTGACCTGCCGTTTCATCGATGTCGGGCCGGCGGACGCCCGCCCCTCCCGACCTTCTCCCCCTCTCACGATCACGGAAAGAATCATGCGCGCAACCGTCCTTCACGCCCCCCGCGACGTACGGGTCGAAGACCGGCCCAGGGCCGCCCTGCAGCAGCCCACCGATGCGGTGATCCGCACCGTCGCCACCTGTGTGTGCGGCTCGGACCTGTGGGACTACCGAGGCGTCAACGAGATCGCCGAGCCCACGCCCGGCGGCCACGAATACGTCGGCATCGTCGAAGAGGTCGGCAGCGAGGTGACGGGCATCAAGCCCGGCCAACTCGTGGTCGGATTGTTCTTCGCCTCGGACAACACCTGCCCCAACTGCGAGAACGGCTACCAGACCAACTGCCTGCACCGAGAGTTCGTCGGCGGCTGCCAGGCCGAGTACGTCCGCGTCCCGCTCGCCGACGGCACCCTGGTCCACGTCCCCGGCGATGTGGCCGAGGAGCACATCCCGAGCCTGCTGGCCTGCTCCGACGTGATGGGCACCGGCTGGTACGCGGCCGTCGCCGCCCAGGTCGAGCCCGGTGACACCGTCGCGGTGGTCGGGGACGGCGCGGTCGGCCTGTGCGCGGTCATCGCCGCCAAGGAACTCGGGGCGACGCGGATCATCGCCATGTCCCGCCACGCGCCGCGCCAGCAGCTGGCCCGCGAGTTCGGCGCCACCGACGTCGTCGCCGAGCGCGGCCACGAGGGCGCTGCCCGGATCAAGGAGCTGACCGGCGGCATCGGCGCGGACGCCGTCCTGGAGTGCGTGGGCAACCCCGAGTCCATGCGGCAGGCCCTGCACTCCACCCGCCCCGGCGGCAATGTCGGCTTCGTCGGCGTCCCGCACGGTGTGCAGATCGACGGCGAGGAGCTGTTCTTCTCCCACGTGGCCCTGCGCGGCGGCCCCGCCCCGGTCCGCGCCTTCCTGCCCGACCTCATCGAGCGCGTCCTCACCGGCCGGATCAACCCGGGCAAGGTCTTCGACCTCGAACTCCCCCTGGACCAGGCCGCCGAGGGCTATCGCGCCATGGACGAGCGCCGCGCCATCAAGACCCTCCTGCGCCCCTGAAAGAGATGGGCCCCCTGAGCATGAACCCGCAATACGACTTCGAAGGCCAGGTCGCCCTGGTCACCGGCGCGGCCTCCGGCATGGGACTGGCCGCCGCCCGCGCCTTCGCCCAGGCCGGTGCGGCCGTCGTGCTGGCCGACGTGAACGAGGCCGCCGTGCGGACCGCGGCGAAGGAACTCACCGACGCCGGGCACCAGGCCATCGGTGTGGTGTGCGACGTCACCGACGAGGACCAGGCCGCCGCCATGGTCCAGAGCGCGGTGGACACCTACGGTCGCCTGGACATGGCCTTCAACAACGCCGGTATCCAGGTCCCGCCTTCGGACGCCGCCGACGAGACGGCCGAGAACTTCGACCGCGTCAACGGTGTCAACCTGCGTGGCGTGTGGGCCGCCCAGAAGCACGAGCTGCGCCAGATGCGCACCCAGGGCTCCGGCGCGATCGTCAACTGCTCTTCCCTCGGTGGGCTGGTCGGCCTGCCCGAGCGCGCCGCCTACCACGCCTCCAAGCACGGTGTGATCGGCCTGACCAAGAGCGCCGCGGTCGAGTACGCGCCGCGAGGCATTCGCATCAACGCCGTCTGCCCCGGCGTGATCGAGACCCCGATGGTTGCCGACATGCTCGAGGGGCAGGCCGAGGCCATGGCCGCGATCATGAGCGAGCAGCCCATCGGGCGCCTCGGCCAGGCCGAGGAGGTCGCCGCCGCCGCCCTGTGGCTGTGCAGCCCCGGGGCCAGCTTCGTGATCGGCGTCGCCCTGCCCGTCGACGGCGGATACACCACCCACTGAACGCCCTCCGACCGGGACACCTGGCGCCGGGGCTCGGCACGCACACACCATCGCACGGTCGTTCAGTCGGCGATGTCGACTCCGTATCCGCGTGCGAGGGCGTCGAGGCCCTGGTCGTAGCCCTGGCCGACGGCTCGTAGGCGCCAGACCGGGCCTCTGCGGTAGATCTCCGCGAGCAGCATGGTGCGTTCGGTGGTGGCGGCGTCCAGGGTGGCCCGGGCCAGCGGTGCGCCGCTGCTGCCGGGGGCGGCGCCGATCTGGATGGCGCCGACCGTCCCGAAGGCGGCGGTGCCGTCGATGGCCGCGGCGACGACGACCTTGCGCGTCGCGGGCGGCAGGGAGGCCAGGTTGAGGGCGATGGTCTGCTCGGCAGGGCCGCCGGTGAGCAGTCGCACGGTTCCGGCGGGGTGCTCGGGAGCGCCGTAGAAGATGAAGTCCTCGTCGAAGGTGACCTGTTCGTCCTCGTCGAGGAGGAAGGCGACGACGTCGATCTCGTAGTCGGCCTGCGGGGCCCAGCCTGCGGTGACGTACCACTCCGGCGCGGGTCTGCCGTGCGGCATCGGCAGGTCGATGACACCGCCTCTCGGCATCACGTGCGGCTCCTGGGGCCGGAGGGCAGCCGCGGCCGGGGCGGTGACGGTCGGAGCGGTGAGCCAGTGGAGGTCGTGCACGGGGAGTTCGAGGGCGGCGATGCGGCTCATGCGCCGGTCGCCCGGTCCTCCCTCCAGGAGTACGACGTCGGTGACGCTGGCGGACAGGTTGATCGCCGCTGAGCCGCCCAGCTCGACGATGCGGGTGCGAGCCGCCGCGGCGTCGGCGTGGACACCGCCGAGCACCAGCACGCGACGCCCGGCCAGAGGCTTGTCCGAAGTGCCGACGGAGGGCACCGGTCGACGCGGAGCGGGTACGGGCGCACCGAGGGCGGCCGTGGGCAGGGCCGCGACCTCCGGGACGGGTACGGGTGCGGGTACGGCAGAGGTCGTTGTGGGCGCCAACTCCACGGTTCTGACGACTGGTTCTGCTTCCGGCTCGGCCACCGGGGCGACAGTGACGGCCGTCGCCTCATGTGCCGTCCCCGGTCGTACGTCGGCCAGCAGCCGCAGGAAGGTGTGCTCGTCGATGACCGGCACGCCTTCGGCGACTGCGCGTCGGGCCTTCGCCGAACCGGACGCCGGTTCATTGGTGACCAGCACGCTGGTGTGCCGGCTGACGGAGGTCATCATGTTCAGCCCGGCGGCGACCGCCCGCCCGACCAGCTCCGCCCGGGCATGGGCGGTCTCACCGGTGATCGCGACCTTCATGCCCTGCTGGAGCGGCCCGCCAGGAGTCAGCCGTCCCGGATTGCGGTAGGCGCAGCGAGTCTTCGGCGGCTTCGGCGTGAACTGCGATTCCGCCCGGGGCGGGCAGGCCACCAGCGGCAAGGGCAGATCGAGCCGCGCCGCCTCGCGCAGTGAGGCCCGCAGGATCCCGGCCAGCACACGGGTGTCGTCCAGCGCATCGTGCGCCCGTTGCTGGGGGATGCCGTAATGGGCGGCGAGGGTGCCGAGTTTCATGTCGTCCGTCGGCGGATCGCCCCGGAGGCATGCAGATGCGGTGCTGCACGCGCCGAGGCACTCGGGCTACGACGTGTCGAGCGAAGCGGGTGGCTTGTGAGTGGACGCCAAGGTCTCCGTGCTCGTTGAGGCGGACCTCGACGGTAATGGCACGGAACCCGCGGCCGAGTGGGACGCTGGGACTCGCCCCGATGTACTGCATGAGTCGGCCACGCACCTCGGGTTGGTTGTCCTCGACGACTCGTTGACGGCGCTCAGGCTGTTCGAGGGCGGCGAGGCCGTGCTCAGTGGTGAAGTCTTCGCCCACGGGCGAATGTTTCTTGTACCCGGCGATGTGGCGTGGGCAAAGGCGCAGCCGGTCTGGAGCACACGCCACGGACGTCCGAGCGCGGGACGTTTCCGCTACCTTGGGCTGAGCGTGATCGAGCCGTTCGAGGTGGACGTTCAATTTGTTTCGAGCCCTGCAGGGATGAAGTAGCCCCCGTCGTTGCCTGGCTCGAAGGCCCCCGCGATCCCAGTGATCGCGGGGGTTCTGCTTTTCCAGCGCGGCTGAAGCGGCGTGCTGGGCGCGCTCCGCTGTCACTGTGGAGACCTGCTCGCATGGCGGGTCAACCCCACCCTTCATGACCCTTACCTCGTACGAGAAGTCAACGGCGCGATTTCGCGTCCCGGTACGGGAGGAAGAAGTACCTGTCCTCCGCATCTCGGACGAGCTGATCTGCCTGGTTCTCCATCCCTGCGCGACGCAGGGTACGGCGACGGCGGATGATCTGAGGCGGATCGCTTCCACCGGGATGGGGCGGACGGCGACCGGATCGAGGGACGCAGCTCGGATTCCGTACGTGCAGTACTCCGCGACCACGCGACAGCACCGCCCTTTGAGCGCCGTTGCTGAGGCCAAAGTCAGGTCGCAGCAACGGCACGCGGACGGCTCAGATGTCCCGCAGGTACCAGAACACCAGCTCCATCACCAGCCGCAGATGCGCCAGAACAGGTGCCGCGCGGTCTTGCGCACCTCCGCCGGCGCGCGCAGCTCGATCGCGCAGAGCGCCGCGTGCAGCTCATCGGTCGTTTTCAGTGTGATTTGTGCGACTTCACGCGCCACTCGCGGGACGCCACCTCTTCAGCAGTATGCGCTTCAATAGGAGATGACGATCTTGCCGAGCCGCTCGTTGTGGGTCAGGTCCGTGAAGGCCGTGCGGAACCGGCCGATGTCGTGGACCGCTTCCACGACGGGCGTGATCTCACCGCGGACGACCATGTCCAGGATGCGGGTCTGCGCCGCGGTGGAGGAGTGCGGGACGTAGACGAATGGCACCTTCCTCTTGCTGAACAGGGATGCGGCCGTGCCCGCGAGGTCCTTGTGCGGATTGACGTTGACGAAGGTCCCGCACCGGGACAGCTTCTTCCTCACCTCGCCGAAGCGCAGCCTCCCGGAGAGGTCGAAGACGGCGTCGTAGGTGCCGGTCAGGTCCTCGAAGGACGTGTCGCGGTAGGAGTGGACGGTCCTCGCACCGAGTTCCTTCAGACGCGGACCGGAGTTCCGGCCGCCGATCGCCGTGACGTCGGCACCGAGGGCGGCGGCGATCTGCACGGCGTACACGCCCACACCACCACTCGCGCCGACGACGAGGACGCTGTCCCCGGGGCGCGGTGTGGCCTTGTCCAGGCCGGTCAGCGCGGTCTCGGCGCCGATGGGCAGGGCCGCGGCCTCAAGGAAGCCGAGGTTGTCGGGAAGCTCGGCGAGGTACTCCTCACGGATGGCCACGTACTGGGCCAGTGCCTTCTCGCCCTTCGTCAGATGGGGGCCGCCCATGACGTGTTGCCCGTGTGTGAAGCGCCGGCCGTCCGAGCGGACGACACCGGAGAACTCCAGGCCCAGGTTGACCGCTCTCCGTCTGGTCCTGCGGGTCAGTGAACGCGGGTCGTCGTCCTGGGTGAACCCCTTCTCCCAGGCGCTCAGGGCGACGGCCTTGACCTCGACGAGCACCTCGCCCTCGGCGGGGCGCGGGGTGGGCACCGTACCGAGATGGAACTTCTCGGCACCCTTCTTGGTGGCGTCGATCAGCATCGCTTCCATGCGGGGTTCTCCGTTCAACGGTCGGGCAGCCTCAGTGGGCCGGTGTCGGGAACAGCCGCAGAAGGACGTCGGCGGCCTCGTCCTGGCGCAGGCGCTGGGCGATGACCGCTTCGCACAGACGGTCCGCGGCTCCCAGGAAGGCCGCGGTCAGGGCGTACGCGGTCCGCTGATCGACCCCGGTCAACTCGGCCACGAGAGGGCAGTAGCGCTCGGCGTCGTCGGCGAACACGGCGCCGGGGCGCTCGCCCGCGGTGACGAGAGCGGCGCCGATGTCCGCGTGGAGGGCCCCGTTCTCCAGCGTGCACGCGATGTAGGCATCGCACAGTGCCCGCAGTGCGCCCTCGGCCGCGGTCCCGGTTTCCCGGTAGGCGGCCATCACCTCCATGACAGTGTCCTCGTATTCGGCACCGACACGCTGGGACATGGCGCCCAGCAGCCCGGCGAGGGAGCCGAAATGCTGGTAGGCGATGGGCTTGCTGACACCGCAGGCATCCGCGAGCCGGGCCAGCGTCAGGGAACCGGCCCCCTCCTCCCGCGCCGTACGCAGCGCGGTCTCCAGCAACAACTCCTTCCGCGTCGCGGCTGACACCCGCCGCCGCTTCACCGGACTCTCCGAGCCGACCCCTCCCATATACGCCCCTCTCGCTCCGGACTCCATCGTTATTACCATTCGTAACTTACAGGCAGTAGCTTAGGGAGGCAACGGGAAGCCGGCACGGGCAGGAGCCCGCGATCGAGAAGGTCGACCAGGTCGGTCATCGGCTGGACCGGGAGTGGGACGGGCGCCGTCACGGGGTGCTTGTGCGCCGAAGGCGGAGACCAGGATCGTGTACCTGCAGGTCGGAGGCGAGGGTGGATCTTCTCGGATTCCATCATCGGTGGGTCACCTCCCAGCCGAGTGGCGGTCGGGGTCCGATCGCTTTCCTCGCTCGCTGTGGGCGGGTGCGCCCGTTGCCTGCGTCTTGTCCTCTATGCCGTCTGGGCCCGAGCGGCTGAGCCGACTTGGCTTCGGGGGAGTTCCGTGAACCGCACGCCCATCGATTCCATGGCGGCGACATCGGCCATGACGTCCCTCGCGTCCTCGGGGAAGGAGATTCCCGGACGGGGCCGGTCGCGACCGTTCAGCCCCAGCACACGTTCCAACTGCGTCACCGTGCCGGCTGCCGTGAGATGGGCTTGTCCTTCGGGGTCCTTCACCAGGACTCTGCGGGTGGCCGGGCCGTTCTTGATGGTGACGACGAACTCGTGCGGGGCACCGTCCTTCTCTCCCGGGCCGTGCAGGATCCCGAACCTGCGCTCTTTTGAAAGCCTCGCCCAGAGACCGGAGTTCACCAGCGCGGCGAATCCCGAGTTGGTGGGACGGTGGTCGAAGGCCATACGCACCGACACTCCTCGCGCGTGACCCGTGGTGACCAGTGTGGCCTGCTCGGGGCTGTTGAAGAGACGGCAGGAACGGGTCTGTCCGTTACTGAAGGTCACCGCACGAGGTTCCGTCATGCCTCGCACGGTGCGTGTCTCGCCGCGCTCCCAGAGCTCGAACGGCAGGTGCACGTCGACGAAGCCGGTCGCGGAGTCGGGGCCGGTCTTGTCCTTGAGGCTCAGCAGGATGTCGATGTCGACATGATCGGCCGGCGCGCCCCATCCGTACGCCGCGGCGGTCACCGCAGCCGCGCTCGCCATCCAGCCCGAGGCGAGGACGACCGGAGCCGTCACCGTCTCCTGCGCCAGTGTCCGGTGCGCGTCCTCGACGCGCGCCAGCCAGCGGGCGATGTCAACGACAGGGATGCCCCGCCGGGCGGCGGAGTGCAGCAGACGGTCGTTGTGATCGTTGACGGCCACCAGGACCGCGTCCGGCAGCGGGTCGACATCGGCGAGTGGGTCATCGTCCGTGACATCGATCCGCACCGCACCCGCGAGGCCATGGAGCCGTGCGGCTGCTTCCGCTGTGAAGAAGCGCCGGCCTCCGACGACCACATCCATGTCCGGATGCCTGCGGGCGATCAGATCGCTGATGAGCGTCCCCGCTGTGCCGTACCCACCCACCACGAGAACTCTGTTGCTCTTCGTCATCTCACGGACTCCATAAGTTACGACGAGTAAGTTACTAGTCGTAACTTACCACGAGGTCGACAGACAAAGAAGCGGGACGTCGGATGTCCGGACACGATGTGGCGCCGAACCTGAAGAAACAGAGAGTGCCCGTCCGGTGAGCGCACGTTGCCTGCCGCGCCTACTGGCTCGGCGTATTTCGCGGGGCCAGATGATTCGCCGGATGTTCGCAGGTGCGGCGGTCTCTTCACGCGGACTTGCCGTGCTCGGCGTCGACGCGCGCGGTGACGCCCGTTTCGACGAGGGTGCGGGTGGCGTCGACCGAAGCGTAGATCCACAGGATCCGCATGGGTTCGGTGGCGGAGGCGTTGCGGAAGCGGTGGGGTGTGCCGGCGGCGACGTAAGTGGTGTCGAAGCGGGTCACGTGGTGTTCGGTGCCGTCGATCTCGACGATGGCGTCGCCTTCGAGGATGGTGACGCTCTCGGGGCAGTTGTGGGTGTGCAGCGGGATGCCGGCGCCACCGGCGAAGAGCGTCTGGCCGGTGAGGAAGACCTCCGCTCCGACCGCTCGGGTGACCAGGGGGATGGTGCGCGCGCCGCCTCCGCGACTGAAGGCGGTCAGCTCGGCCGGGCGCAGGACGGCGGGCGGGAAGGCGGCGAAGCAGGGCTCATCGGTGGTGGGCTGGGGGCACAAGGTGGTGTTACTCCGTGTCGGAGGGGGAGACGTAGAGGGGCTCGATCGAGCGGCACGGCGAGGCCGGGCGGTCAGCTCACCTGTGGTCGGGGAGGAGCGCGATGCCGTCGTCGTCGGCGTGCAGGATGTCGCCGGGCCGGAAGGTGACGCCGCCGAAGGTGATGGGGACGTCGATGGCTCCGGCGCCGTCCTTGGCGCTCTTGCGGGGGATGGTGCCGAGGGCCTTGACGCCGAGTCGGAGACCGGCGAGGGCGACGCTGTCGCGGACGGCGCCGTGCAGAACGAGCCCGGCCCAGCCGTTGTCCTGGGCGGCGCCGGCGATGAGGTCGCCGACCAGGGCGGTGCGCAGGGAGCCGGCTCCGTCGACGACGAGGACGCGACCGTCGCCTGGGGTGTGCAACAGGTCGCGGAGCAGGCCGTTGTCCTCGTGGCAGGAGACGGTGCGCACGGGGCCCGCGAAAGCGCGGTGAGCACCGAACTGGCGGAACTGGAGGTCGCAGACGCGCAGTTCGGCCCCGTACTGGTCGACCAGGTCGGCGGTGGGGACAGGGGCGGTCAGGGGTTCGGACACTGAAGGGGCTCCTTCGCTGGGGGATGGAGGGGGCTGCCGTGCTCGCTTGGCATCCGGCCGTCAGGAGAATGTGGGCGCGAGCGCGGCAGCCTGTTCGGGGGTGAGGGGACGGGTGGCGTGTCCCCGCAGCAGGAGGTGGAGTTTGGCCGTCTCCTCCAGTTCCTCGATCGCGTCGGCGGCCTGTTCCAGGCTCGCGCCGGCGACGACGGGACCGTGGTTGGCGAGGAGGACGGCGTGGTGGTCCCGGGCCGTCCGTTCGGCGAGCGGTTCCAGGCTGCTGTCGCCCGGGGCGTGGTAGGGCAGCAGCGGCAGGGTGCCGACGCGCATCGCGTAGTACGCGGTGAGAGGGGGCAGGGCGTCGGCCGGGTTCAGGTCGGCCAGGCAGGAGACGGCGGCGGCGTGGGTGGAGTGCAGGTGTACGACCGCGTGGGCCGTGGGCCGGGCCCGGTAGAAGGCGGCGTGCAGAAACGCCTCCTTGGTGGGCCGTGGGCCGTCGAGGTGACGGCCGGTCAGGTCGGTGCGGGACAGATCCGTCTCCTCGACCGTGCCCAGGCTGGAACCGGTGGGGGTGAGCAGCAGGGTGCCGTCGGCCAGGCGGACGGACAGGTTGCCGGTGGAGCCGTGCGTCAGGCTGCGGGTGAACAGGGAGCGTGCGGTGCGTACGAGGAGTGCGCGGGCCGCCTTCTCGTCGGTGTGGGCGCTCACTCGGTCTCCTCGGCCGGGGAGGCGAGGGCGCGGGTGAACAGGTCGGGGGCGCCGAAGTTGCCGGACTTGAGCATGAGCGCGAGGTCGCCGGCCTTGGTGGTGGCGTACGTCCACGGGACGCCGGGGTCGGCTTCGTCGCCGACGAGGACGGCACGGACGCCGAGGGCGGTGGTGACGGCGCCGGAGGTCTCCCCGCCCGCGACGAGCAGACGGCGTACGCCGCGATCGACGAGGTGGGACGCCAGCGTGCCGAGCAGCTCCTCGACCTGCGCGGCGGCCTCGGCGACACCCAACTGTGCCTGCACGGCGGCAAGTTCCTCAGGTGAGGCGGAGGCGTAGATGAGGACGGGCAGGTCGGGATCCTGCTCGTCGTACCAGGCCAGCGCCTCACCGGTGACATCGCGTCCGGTGGCGGCGGCCAGGACGTCGAGGTGGAGGGAGGGCAGGCCGGCGGCGTAGAACTGGGCGATCTGCTCCAGGGTGCGGGCCGAGCAGCTGCCGGCCAGGACGGCGGCCCGCCCCGCGCGCGGCAGCGGTTCGGCGGCAGCCCGTCCGGCGGTGGGGTAGGCGTGACCGAGCCCTTCGGCCAGGCCCGCGGCCCCGGCGACGACGGGCAGTTCGAGCGCCGCGGCGCCGAGCACGGCGAGGTCGTCGTCGGTGAGGGCGTCGGCGATGACGTGCCGGACGCCGGCCCGCTGGTGCGTCAGAAGCGCCTCGCGTACGGCGTCGGCCCCACGGCGGACCGTGCTCCAGTCGATCAGCCCCACCTTGTGGCCGGTCTGCGCCGACAGCAGACGCACCAGGGCGGAATCCGTCATGGGGTTGAGGGGGTGGTGACGCAGCGGCGAGTCGGACAGCAGCTGGTCGTGGACGAAGAGGTGGCCCTGGTAGACGGTGCGGCCGTTGGGCGGGGAGGCCGGACAGTGCAGGGTGACGGCGGCACCGGCGGCGCCCGTCAGCGCGTCGGTGACCGGGCCGATGTTGCCCTGCGGGGTGGAGTCGAAGGTGGAGCAGTACTTGATGTAGACCTGCGCCGCGCCCTTGGTCCACAGCCAGCGCTGGGCGGCGAGCGAGTCGCCGACGGCCTCGTCGGCGGGCGTGGAACGGGACTTCAGGGCGACCACGGCGGCGTCACAGTCGGCGGGCAGCGCGGTGGTGTCGTCCGGGGTGCCGAAGACCAGGGCGGTGCGCAGGCCCGCCCGCCGGAATGCGGCGGCGACATCGGTGCCACCGGTGAAGTCGTCGGCTATGCAGCCGATGCGCAGGGTCATGGTCGGGGCCTCTCCTGGGGCAAGCGAGCGTGCGGGCGGGCGTGGGGGCCGGGGCGGGCTGCGCAGCGGCCCGCCCCGGAACGGGTGGATCAGTTCTGGCCGGCGCCTGCGGTGATGGCCTTGATGACGGCGGCGGTGAACTCGGTGGTGGAGGCGGAGCCGCCGAGGTCGCGGGTGGAGGTGCCGGCTGCGATAGCTTCGGCCACCCCCTTCTCGATGACCTGGGCAACAGTGGCCAGGACATCGTCGCCGTGCTTGGCGGCGAGCCACTCGAACAGCATCGCGCCGGACAGGATCATGGCGACCGGGTTGGCGATGTTCTGCCCGGCGATGTCGGGGGCAGAGCCGTGGGACGCCTGGGCCATGGCGGTGGTGGCGGAGGCGTTGATCGACGGGGCGGTGCCCAGCGAGCCGGAGATCTCGCCGGCCAGGTCGGAGAGGATGTCGCCGAACATGTTCTCGGTCACGATGACGTCGAAGTCCTGGGCTCGGCGCACCAGGTGGACGGTCATGGCGTCGATGTGGAAGTCGTCCACCGCCACGTCCGGGTAGTCCTGGGCGACTTCCTGGCAGACGGTGCGGAACAGGCCCGTGGTGAGCTTCAGGACGTTGGCCTTGTGGACGATGGTGAGCTTCTTGCGGCGGGAGCGGGCCAGGTCGAAGGCGACACGGGCGACGCGCTCGGTGGCCTCGCGGGTGATGATGCCCATCATGATCGCCGTGTCGGCGGTGGGCATGAACTCGCCGGTGCCGGCGAAGGTGTTGCGGTCGGCGTAGAAGCCCTCGGTGTTCTCGCGGACGATGGCGAGGTCGGCGTTGTCGCACACGGCCTTCGCGGCGGGGAAGCTCTTGGCGGGACGGATGTTGGCGAAGAGCTGGAAGTGCTTGCGCAGGGTGCCCGAGGGGTTGAGCGCGGACTTGTGCGGCTCGGGGTAGCTGACGGAGTCGTGCGGTCCGAGGTACCAGCCGTCCAGTCCCGCGAGGGCGTCCTTGGTCTCCTCGGGGACGGGGGTGCCGTGGGACTCGATGGCGGTGGCGCCGAGCGGCAGGGTCACCCAGTCGACCGAGACGCCGGCGGCCTCGGCGGCGGCAGTGGCGATCTCCACGGAGGACGGGACGATCTCGGGGCCGATGCCGTCGCCCTCGAGGACGCCGAGGCGGTAGGTCTTGGTGCTCATGGTGCGGGTTCCTTTCAGAACGGGTCGGTCGTGGACCCTGGGGGAGTCGAGGGACGGGTCAGGCAAGGACGGCCGCCGCATCGGTCAGCGCGGTCCAGGAACGGGCGGCGGCTCTGGGGCTGTCACCGTCCTGGGTGTGCTCCAGCGTCAGCCAACCGGTGAAACCACCCGCGTGGAGCGCCTTCAGCAGGGACGGGAGGCGGGGATCGCCGACGGTCAAGGGGCCCCGCGTGACGGGCGCCGCGAGTTGCAGGCACCCGGTGACGGCGGCGTGGTCCGCGATGGCCCGCATGGTGTCGACGCCCTCGGCATCGAGGTGGTGGGTGTCCAGCACCAGCCCGGCCGGAGCGCCGAGCGACTCGATGACCGCCCGGGTCTCGTCAGGGGTGTGCCACAGCGAGGTGTTGGCACGGGACTGCGGCTCCAGCAACAGTCGACTGCCGTGCGCGGACGCCTCCTCGGCCAGCTGCTCCACGGCGCGTTCGGCCCAGCCGCGCTGCATGTCCGCCAGCCCGGGCAGGAAGGTGCCGCGCGTCTGGCCGAGGGTGACCGGCACACCTAGTTCGCCGGCCAGCCGGGCCGCGCCCAGCAGCCGGAACAGGGCGTGCCGGCGTACGTCCGGCGACGGGTCGGTCAGCGTCAGCTGGTCCTGGGCCGCGACCGGTCCGGTGCCGATGCCCAAGACCCGCAGCCCGGCGGCCTCGACGGTCCGCGTCAGGGCCTCGGCGTCGCGTGCGCCCGTCTCACGGACCTGCACCTCCACGCCGTCGTAGCCGAATTCGGCCAGGTGGCGGACGGCTTCGGCGAGGGGCGCGGCGTAGCCGAGCGGCATGGGGGCGGCGCAGTCGTCACCGGAGACCGTGTAGGCAAGGGGCCAAGGCAGCCGCGGCGTCACGGCGCGACCGCCGCGGCAGTGGCCGGCCGCCCCTCACCCGGCAGGAGCAGACCGCGCAGTTCACGGGCGGCGGCGCCGGCACCGTCCAGGACGGGCAGCTCCACCAGTGCGGCCAGCGCTTCGGCGGCCGGGGTCAGCGAGTACTGCGCCAGCAGCACCGCGTCGGCGTCGGCGCCCCCTGCGGCTCGCAGTGCGTCGGCCAGGTGGCGGGCGGTCGCTTCGGCATCATCCGCGTCGGCGGCGTCCTCGCTGAGAGCGGTCACGATGTCCAGGGGACGGTCCGGCCGTACCGCCGGGACGAGCGCTTCGAGCTGTGTGACGGCGGCCGGAACGGCAGGCGGGGTGGAGGCGACGACGGCGATGCGCCGGTACGGACCGGCCAGGGCGGCCTTGAACATCGCCTCGTCGGACTTCAGGACGGGCACGTCCCACAGGGTGCGGGCGGTGTCCACCACCTCCCCGTAGGAGGAGCAGGTCAGCAGCAGGCCCTGGGCGCCGCCGTCCATCACGTGTCCGATCAGTCGGAGCATGCGCCGCCGCAGCGTGTCGGTGAGCCCGCCGGCCAGGCGGGCATCGTCAAGCAGACGGTCGTCCATCACGTTCCAGACGGCGGCCTGCGGGAACTCCCGCGCGAACGCCTGCTCGGCGACGCGGGCGCCGCTCGGCACAGCGTGGATCATGGCGACCAGAGGGTGGGATTCGATCACCGGGGTTCTTACCTCTTCCGGTAGGCGGGGACCGGCAAGGGTCCCGACCGCGGGCCCGCTCCGGACAGCGCGAAACGCATCGTCGCAGCACAGGAGAAGGACCGGGATGGGGGGCGGCATCGTTTCGTCGGGTTGCCGCGCCGCCACTGTATGGCCAACCGGTAAACCGGTCAACCGGTTGAGGTTGCGAGGCGCCCATAGGGCACCGAAGGCGGGTTCGGCGCCCGTGCGCCTACGGCTATCCCTCGCGCTGTTCCAGTGCCTCCATCAGGCGCCGCGACGCGCCGTCCATGTGCCGGGCCATGGCCGTGCGTGCGGCCTCGGCATCGCCCTTCGCGACCGCCTCGTAGATCGGTACGTGGTCCGCGTAGGCCACTTCGCGGGACCGGACGGCACCCGTGCGCTCGACCCAGCCGCGCTGGATCATCGCCCGCATGCCTTTGAGCATGTCCCGCAGCACCGCGTTGCCGGCCAGCTCACCCAGAGCGGCGTGGAAGGCGGTGTCCGCCTCGGGGAACTCCTCGTCCGGGCAGTCCCGCATCGCCGTCAGTCGGGCGCGCAGCAGTACGACGCCCGCCTCGTCGCGCGCCTGCGCGGCCAGGCCGGCGACTACCACCTCGAGCTCCGCGCGGGCCTGCACCATGTCCCGGGCGCCCCGCTCGCCGAGGACGAGGCCCAGCTCGAACAGGCGGTAGAGCACATCGGAGTCGGCGCCGCGGAAGTACGTCCCGCTGGACTGTCGGATCTCCAACAGGCCGAGGAAGCCGAGCGACTTGATCGCCTCACGCACGGTGGGCCGGTTCACCCCGAGCATCTCGGTCAGCTGCCGCTCCGACGGAATGCGGTCGCCGGGCTGCACCTCGCCGGACATCAGGTAGTCGATCAGGCGGCGGGAGACCTCGGCAGCCAGCGGCTCCCGGGGCTCGACCGTGATCCTGGCGAGTTCGGCCATCGAATTCCTCACTTCGGTATTGACGCGATGGCTGGATTCTAGTTACCTACCGGCAATCCGGTAAACCGGTCTTCCGGCACTCCGGTGAGCTGCCCCACGTTTCCCCTTTCAGTTGGCCGCCACCGGATGCCTCAGCCATGCCAGGCGCACCCCTGACCTCCCCACCGGGCCGCTGCCCGCCGCAACCGTGCGCCCAAAACGCCGTACAGGAGCCGCACGTACCATGACCGACCCGACGCATGAGCCGAGCACGGCATCGCGTGCGCTGCCGGCCGCCTTCCGAACCGGCACGCACTGAAACTCGCGCCATCCTGCGCCGCCGGCCCACCGGCGGCCCTCAGCCCTGCACCAAGGAGCAACGATGCTCGCCGTCCTCGGCTTCGCCACCCTGGGCAGCTTCATGCTGCTCGTGATGCGGAAGTACCTTTCCGCCTTCACCGCCATCATGCTCACGCCCATCGCCGCCGCCCTCATCGCGGGCAAGGGCACCAAGCTCGGCGACATGATCATGAACGGCCTGGAGACCGTCGCACCCACCGCGGCCCTGCTGCTGTTCGCAGTCCTCTACTTCGGTCTCATGATGGAGGTCAAACTCTTCGAGCCCCTCTGCCAGGCCATCGTCCGGGCATCCAAGGGTGACCCGGTCCGCATCGTCGTGGGCACCGCCGTGCTCGCCCTGCTCGTCGCCCTGGACGGCGACGGCACCACCAGCTACATGATCATCTGTTCCGCGTTCCTGCCCATCTACCGACGTCTGGGCATGAATCCGCTCGTCCTCGCCACTCTCGCCGCGATGGCACTGGGCACGATCTCCGGCACCACCCCCTGGGGCGGCGCCTCCACGCGGGGCATCAGCGTCCTGCATCTGAGCGCCACCGAGTACTTCGTCCACATGATCGGCCCCATGGCCCTCACCAGCCTGGCCATCGTCGCCGTCGCGTACTGGCTCGGCCTGCGTGAACGCAGCAAGATCGACCCGGAGAAGCTCGCCAACTACAAGCTGGAGATCGCCTCCGGCGAGGCGTTCGAGCCAGTGAAGGCGGACTGGCGCATGTGGTTCAACGCCGCCCTCACCCTGCTGCTGATGGCGCTGCTCATCCTTGAGGTCGCCGACCTGCTGGTGCTGTTCATGGTGGCGTTCGTCATCGCCCTGCTCGTGAACATACGCGGCATCGGCGACCAGCAGGACCTCATCAAGCGCCAGGCCGCCAACGCAGTGCCCGTGATGATCCTCGTCCTCGCCGCCGGCGTCTTCACCGGCATCATGACCGACTCCGGCATGATCAAGGCCATGGCGGACGCGGCCCTCGCCGTCGTCCCCGACTCCATGGGCAACCTCATCCCCCTGGTCACCGCCGTGCTCGCCCTGCCACTCGGCTTCTTCATGTCCAACGACGCCTACTGGTTCGGCGTGGTCCCCGTCCTCGCCGAATCCGCCGCCCACTACGGCATCGACGCCAACGAGATCGCCCGGGCCGGCGCCATCGGCCAGATCCTGCACATGATGGGCCCCACCAGCGCCCCGCTCTGGGTCCTCCTCGGACTGATCAAGGCCGAGCTGGGCGACTTCCAGAAGCACGCCCTGCGCTGGGGGATTCCGGTCTCTGCCGCCTACATCGTCTTCGCCGTCATCACGGGCGCGATCAGCGTCACCTGAGTCGGCGGCGGAGCAGCCTGGCCAAGGGACGGGCTACGAGGACCAGAACCTATGCGACCGGCGTGAACAGTCGCCCCGGGGATCTGTTCGGGGCACAGCACCGAGCGGATCACATCCGGCTCACAGGCCCGTGACGGCCTGCCCGGTGAGCGCTTGGGCGATCTGCCAGAGTTGACCGCCACGGGATGCCTTGACGAGGACGACGTCACCGGGGCGGAGGATGGATTCGAGGTAGGCGGCGGCGGTGGCGTTGCCGCCTACCAGTGCAATGTCCGGAACGCCCGCAGCACCTGCGGAGAGGGCTAGTTGCTTGGCGAGGTCTCCGCCGACTGCCACGACGAGATCGACGCCGTTTTCGGCCACCATGCGCCCCACTTCGCGGTGCGATTCGACGGCCTCGTCTCCCAGTTCCAGCATCTCTCCGAGTACGGCGATCCTCCGGCCGCCTGCGGCCTCGGTCGTGTCGCCGTCTGCCTCGGTCATCAGGACTCTCCGTTGATCAGGGGCGCGAAGGTGATTGCGCGGCCGGTGTAGGAACGGGACACGCGGCTGAGCGGCACTCGGTCGTGCGTCTGACCCCAGGCCGACGGGTCTCGGAAGTGGACCGTCGGGTCGGGGCCGTCCTCGTAGCCGCGAAGGATGACGAGGTGGCCGCCGGCGCGGCCGTCATCGGGGAACTGCTCGGTCACGGACACGATGAGCGGAGCGTCGTCGAGCCGCCTCGTCAGGTCCGCTACCGGGACGGGCTCAGCGGCCGAGGGGACTCCGAGATCGGTCGCCAAGCTCGCGATCCCCGCGTGAAGTGCTCCACGCGGGGTCAGAACCTCATGTTTGACGGCGAGTTTCAGGAGTTCCGTGACCGTGGGTGCTTCGCGCCCGTAGGCGAGCAGGATCATTCTCAGTGATGCGAGGCCACAGGGCCGGTGGGACCATTCGATCCTGTCTCCTAGTGCCCATCCTCCGTGTTGATCCCACTCGGCGGGTCGATGAGCTGACGGCACATGGGGACATCGTGGACGCGCTGCACAGCGGCGGGCTCCTACGGCGAGACGGCAGCCTCCCGGGCCCGTGTGGTGCCGGCGAACGCGGGAGTGGGCAGGGGAACATCGTATGGCGGGCGGGCCAGCGCCTCGTGCAGCATCGCCAACATGACGTCCGAGTACGTGAGTCCGACCATCGCGGCCCCACCGCGAAGTTGCTGTCACGGGACATACCCGGCGTGCTGTTGATCTCCAGCACGTACGGCTCGCCGTCCGTGGTGACGATGAAGTCGATGCGCGCTGATCCGCGCAGCCCGAGGCCGTCCCACAGCGTCCGAGCATCCCCGGTGATCTTGTCCAGCACATCGAGCTCCAACTCGGCGGGCGCACGGTCACGGTGCCCCTGGAGTTCTCGTCGAGCTTCGTGTCGGCGTCGTAGAAGTCGGCTTCGGCATCCTCGGTGGCCAGCGGCGGGAAGATGACCACTGAGCCGCCCGGCAGCTCCAGCAGCCCCACCGTCATCGGCGTGCCCGTCACGTACTCCTCGACGAGCACGGCGTCGCCCTCGTCGCCGGCAGCGTCCGCCAGAGCGCCAGGCAGGTCCGCCGGATCTCGTACGAGGCTCATGCCCACGCTGGATCCGCCGAACGGCGGCTTGACCATCAGGGGGTGCCCGTTCCAGACCACCGGACCAGACGGTGCCAGCCGGGCGCAGGGACGCCGAGGGTGAGCATCAGCCGCTTGCAGAGGATCTTGTCGGCAGCCACCGCGGATGCGCCGACTCCGCTGCCGCAGTAGGGAACGCGCAGGTAGTCGAGCAGCCCCTGCAACCGGCCGTCCTCGCCGTGCGGGCCGTGCAGGTTGGAGAGGACCACGTCGTACTCGACCAGTTCCATGAAGAGGGAGTCGTCCGCGTCCTCTGGCTCCGCCTCCGCGAGGGCATAGCCTCCCTCGTGCCGCAGGCACAGGACGCGATGGCGCTCGTCGAGGACGACGGCTCCCGTCACCACGACGGGGCAGCGACGGCCGTGGGTGCAGGCGCGGCGCTGCGAGTGGTCGCGGGCCGCGTCGTAGACCGGCAGCAGCGCCATCGTGTCGGCAGGGTGCTCGTGGAGGTAGTGGGAGAGTTCCCGAACGATCTGGTCGTCCCTGACGCTCACGGGGCGTCCAGCCCGTTCCGCTCGGCATAGACCCACAGCAGCCGCCGAGTCAGAAGGGCGACATCGCCCTTCTGGCAGACGGGAGTTCGCGGAGCGCCTGGCACTATCAAGCGCATCGACGAACGCGTCCGCCTCCACATCCGGCCTCAGCTGGGCACCGTCGCCCCGCGGGACATCAGCCCGGCGGTACTGCGTGGCTACATCGCCGCACTGGAGAACGAGTGCTCGCCGCGTTACACCCGGCAGATCCTCACCTCGCTCTCGAACATTTTCGAGACCTCCATCGACGACAAGCGGCTGGCACGCAATCCGATGCGGGCCAAGTCCGTGCGCTGGCCGAAGGTGCCGGAGGACCAGCGGGAAGCCTGGCCGCTGGAGACCGCGCAGCGCGTACGGGACGCGATCAACGCGCGCTACCGCATTGCGGTGGTGGCCGCGTTGGGCTGCGGTCTGCGGCAGGGCGAAGTGTTCGGCCTGTCCCCGGAGGACGTCGACTTCGTCCGCGGAGTCGTGCGTGTCCAGCGACAGGTACAACTCCTCCATGGGCGCTTGTACTTCACCTTGCCGAAGGGCGGCAGGACGCGCGTCGTCGACATGCCGCCGTCGGTCGCTGCGGCGCTGGCCCAGTACTGCATGGAGTACCCCGCAGTCGAGGTCGAGCTGCCGTGGGGCGGTCCGGAGCCCGAACGGGAGACGAAGAAGTTCCCGCTCGTCCTCACAACGACCTACGGCAACGCTATCCGCGCGAACATCTTCAACGTCGAGGTGTGGAAGCCGGCCCTGGCCGTCGCCGGCGTCATCCCCATGCGGAAGAAGGACGAGCGGTGGACGGTATCTCGCAAGGACGGCTTCCACGTGCTCCGGCACACGTACGCCTCGGTCATCCTCGAAGCGGGCGAGTCCGTTGTCACCCTTGCACGCTGGCTCGGCCACTCCAGCCTGACCATCACCCTGGACTACTACGCTCACTTCATGCCCGAGGCCGGCGGGAAGGGGCGCGGGGCCATCGACGCCTTGCTCGGCCAGACCAGCGCCGTCGCCACGGCCGCGTAGATGGACACGTTCGGCGTTTTCAGCCCGGAAGACGATCAGGTTCCGTGATCGTCGGTGCCCCCAGACCTCATCGCAGCAGCGCGGCTCTCCCATGCCAACGGCCACGATCGCAGGAGATCGCCCCGAACGGAGCGCGGCTCATTCTCCCCGGATTCTCCCCAGCGGCCTCAACCGCGTCTTCCGCGCCTGCGATCGGAGCTGCACACGCCCAGGACAGCAGCCCTCCACGGTGATTACTCAGAGCCAGTCCCGCCGCTTGAAGATGATGTACAGACTGGTACAGACAACCCCCATCAGCGCGATGGCGAAGGGGTATCCGAGCACCCAGTGCAACTCCGGCATGTGCCGGAAGTTCATCCCGTAGATCGTCCCGACCAGCGTCGGCGCGAACAGAATGGCCGCCCACGACGAGATCTTCTTGATCTCCTCGTTCTGCTCGAACCCCGCCTCCGCCAACGCCCGCATCTCCGCGTTCTGTTGCTGCGTGACCAGCGTCGCGTTGACCGTGAGGATCTCCGTGAGGGCCTGGCGGAAGCCGTCGACGCGTTCGCTGGTGTGGGTGACGTGGTCGGCCACGTCGCGGAGGTAGCGCTGGAGTTCCTCGTCCGTGCCGTACTTGGAGAAGCCGGCCATCAGGCCGTGCAGCATGCCGACGAGCGGGCGGGTGGCGCGCTGGAACTCGACCATTTCACGGGAGAGTTCGTAGATGCGCCGGGAGACCTCGGGGTCGCCGCGGAAGACCTCGGTCTCGATCTCGTCGATGTCGTTCTGGACGCCCGCCACCACCGGCACATAGCCGTCGACCACGGCGTCCAGTATCGCGTAGAGCACCGCTTCCGGGCCGAGTTTGAGCAGCTCCGGAGTCTCCTCCATGCGTCGGCGCACCGCCGAGAGGTCGGGGGCGGCGCCGTGGCGGACCGTGATCACGAAGTCGGGGCCGACGAAGACGTGGAGTTCGCCGAAGTCGACCTCCTCGGGCGCGTCCAGGTAGCGGGCCGCGCGCAGGACCACGAAGAGGGTGTCGCCGTAGCGCTCCAGCTTGGGGCGCTGGTGGGCCTCCATGGCGTCCTCGACGGCGAGCGGGTGCAGATCGAACTCCGCGGCGAGGGAGAGGAGTTCGGCCTCGGTGGGGCGGGCCAGGCCGATCCAGGCCATGCCGGAGGGCTGGTCGCGCAGCTCGCGGAAGGTCTCGGCGAGGGTGGCGGGGGAGGAGACCCGGACACCGTCCTGGTACAGCGCCGCCTCCACGACGCTCACCACCTCGGTGGAGTCGGCCGCCGAAGAGGAGGCCGGCGTGGCCGGGGCCGGTGGCTGCGGGGGCTGTGGCGCGGTCAGGGCTCGGCGCCAGACGGACTTCATGGGGTTCTTCGAGGCGGGGCGGGCGCGTCGCTCGGACATCGCGGCTGCCTCCCGGACGAGACGACGAGTACGTGAACCAGTATGGGTGCGTGATCACGGAGCAGGATATACGGGGCGAATGGCCCGGGCGGGGGCAATCGATCCTGGATTCCGTGAGAGTTGCGGACCTCAGCTGTCCGCAAGTCTCACTAGCGTGCGGAGCATGACGAAGCCGACCAAGGCAGCGAAGGCGGTGGCGAGCACGGGCCCCGTCCTCACCACCCGCGCCCTCAACCGCGCCACCCTCGACCGGCAGCTCCTGCTGCGCCGCTCGCCGCTGTCCGCCTTGGCGGCCGTCGAACACCTCGTCGGCCTCCAGGCCCAGGAGGTCAAACCGCCCTACTACGCGCTCGCCGCCCGCCTCGACGGCTTCACACCGGAGGACCTCGCCGGACCGCTGGCCGACCGTGGCGCCGTACGCATCGTCACCCTGCGCTCGACGATCCATCTGCACACCGCCGACGACAGCCTCACCCTGCGTCCGCTGGTCCAGCCCGCCCGGGACCGGGAGGTGAGGCTCTTCCGCAAGGGCCTCGTCGGCGTCGACCTGGACCGGCTCGCCGCCGTCGCCCGCGAACTCGTCGAGGACGGGCCGCGCACCATGAAGCAGCTGCGCGAGGCGCTGAGCGCCAAGTGGCCGGACGCGGACGCGCAGTCCCTGGCCGTCGCCGCCCGCTGCAAGCTGCCCCTCGTCCAGGTCACCCCGCGCGGACTGTGGGGCCGCAGCGCCCAGGTCGCCCTCACCACCGTCGAGCACTGGCTGGGCCGCCCCGCCGAGGAGGCCGCCTCCCCGGACGCCACGGTGCTGCGCTATCTGGCCGCCTTCGGGCCGGCCTCCGTGAAGGACATGCAGACCTGGTCAGGGCTGACCCGGATGCGCCCCGCCTTCGAACGGCTCCGCCCGCGACTGCTCACCTTCCGGGACGAGAACGGTGTCGAACTCTTCGACCTCCCGGACGCCCCGCGCCCCGACCCGGACACCCCGGCCCCGCCGCGCTTCCTGCCGGAGTTCGACAACCTCCTGCTCTCCCACGCCGACCGCACCCGTGTGATCCCGCCCGCGAACCGCGGCCGTACCTGGCAGGTGAACACCGTCTACTGCCCGTTCCTCGTCGACGGCTTCCTCACCGGTGTGTGGCGCATCCTCGGCGACGCCCTCGTCATCGAGCCCTTCGGCAGGCTCACCAAGGCCCAGCGCGGGGAGGTGACCGAGGAAGCGGCGCGCATGCTCGAGGTCATGCACCCGGAGGCGGGCTACGACATTCGCTTCGGGACCGTCATTCCGTAGTCGGGCCCAGGTCCTCAGTCCGCGCGGCCCGTCACCGCCACCGTCACCCCGAGCCCGATCATGGTGAAGCCGCCGGCCCCGCCGATCAGTGACAGCCGCCGGTCCGAGCGGGCGAACCAGGTGCGGGTCGCGGACGCGGTCAGCCCCCACACGGTGTCCGTGACCAGCCCGATCAGGATCGGCACCAGGCCCAGCACCAGCATCTGCAGGGGCACCCGGCCCGCCGACTGGTCCACGAACTGCGGGAGTACGGCGGCGAAGAACACGATCCCCTTGGGGTTGGTGAGGCCGACCAGGGCGCCGTCGAGGACCGTACGCAGGTCACCGCGGGCCGGGCGCGCCGAGGCCCCTTCGGTCGCCGACACCCGCAGTTCTCTGCGATGCCGGAACGCCTGCACGCCGAGGAACACCAGATAGGCCGCGCCCGCCAGCTTGATCGCGAGGTAGATCGCGGCGGACCGCTCCACCAGCGAACCGACGCCCACCGCGACCGCGACCACCAGCAGATACGAGCCGAAGACATTGCCGACGGCCGTCGCCACCGCGGTGCGGCGGCCGTGGGCCAGCGCCCGTCCGATGATGAACAGCACGCTGGGGCCCGGGATCAGGATCACCAGCAGTGACATGGCCGCGAAGGCCAGCAGTCGATCGGCGGACACCATGCCCCTCACCTTCCCTACGATCTCGGCCATTCAACCCCGGGACGCGCGGACATGGATAGGGGGCGTTGCGGGGCGCGCGGGGGGGCCCCCCCCCCCCCCCCGCCCCCCACCCCCCCCCCCCCCGCCCCCGACCCATTAGGTAACAACCTCCCAAAAACCTGTGCACCGGGGGGGTTTTCCCGCGGTACCCGCCA